>NZ_JAHKSN010000006.1 GCF_018863415.1 Deinococcus aestuarii
GGTGCGAGCGAGCTGGACCGCATCTCGCTTGAACTCGGCGCTGTGGATTCGGCGATTGATCATGATGGTGCCTCCTATCTTCGAGGCTTATCTCCATCTACGCCAGATCGGGTCACCCGCAAACGCCATCCCTGCCCATGGAAGCCGGGCGCACACTCCCTGAAGTAGACCTGGCGCCATGATCAGGCAGAAGGTAGACGTTGAACAACGACGATTTGGTGGCAGCCCCCGCATAGAACTACTCCTAGTGCTGCAGGTTCTGATCCAGAACATCACCGAGTTGCTGGAGGAGGCGTAGCACTCCTGCAACGACAGCGACTTGGAGAAGCGATTCCTGCTGCGGGCCGTGGAGGTTCACGGCCCGCCATGATGCTGGCGTACCTCCTGAGCCCAGTGTCAGGGAAGCCGCCGTGAGACGCAGTGGCAGAAAGGGAGAGGGGACGAGTCCAGGTTTGATCTTCGGGTGAGTCCCGCTGCTCCCGTGCCCCAACCGGTGCCGAAGCCACCAGCCCCGATGGCCGGGTGCAGGGCCAAGCCTCCAGGCGGCGCGTGCGCACGCCGCTCGCGCCTCCGGTCCGTGCCGCTCCGGCCGCTTGCCCGGACGCCCGCGCTCGCCCCACATCCCCCCGTGTGACGGCCCAACGGAAACAAGCCCGCCCGGTCCCCGCCTTGCCCCTCGATGCCTGCTGTCCCTCGAGATCCCCGCCTCCAAGCCGTTCCTTAACTCGTTCTGAAGACGGTCCAAGAGCGACCTTCCTTCCAACCGCCGTGGCGACCCCCACCATAGATTAAGGGGCCGTATGTTTTCTCACTTCACCTCGGCCGTGGCACCCTTCGACGTGCTCGTCCTCCTCGCTCCGTCGGGCGGGCCGGGGGTACTGGAGGCCGTGCTGGCTGACCTGCCCGCCGATCTCCCCGCCGCGGTGCTGATCGGGCCATCCCCGGGCCGGGAACTTCCCCTGGTGGAGACCCTGGGCCGCCACACCCCGCTGCCCGTGCATGTCGCCGAGGACAGCACGGTGCTCCAGCCGGGTCACCTTTACGTGAGCCCGCCGCATACGGTCCTGGAGGTGCGGCCGGATGGGCGCTGCGCCGTCACGCCTGGGGGTGAGTGGACCTCGGAGCGCCCGCTGGACCGGCTGCTGGCGTCGCTGGCCGTGAGCTGCGGTGAGCGCGCCCTGGCGGTGGTCCTGGGTGGGCAGGGGCGCGACGGGCTTTCGGGCGCGCGCGCCCTGCGTGGCGCGGGCGGAACGGTGCTGGTCGGGGACCCGGCTCCGGCGGACCCCGCCGACCTTGCGCGTGCGGTGGTCGAGGCTGGGGCGGCGGACCGGGTGGTGTCGCCATGGGACCTCGGCCACACCATCACCACCCTGCTGGCGGGCCGGCACGTCCTGCCGCCGGGCGAGGTCGCCCTGGTCGAGAAGACGGCCGAGCGGTGCGACGAGGGGATCATCGGGCGGATGGGCGACGCCCACTGTGTCCTCGACCGCGAGTTTCGCATTCAGAGCGTGAACGCGGCGGCCGAGCGCCTGCTCGGGGTGCCACATACGGCGCTCCTCGGGCACTCGCACTGGGACGCGTTCCGGGCGTTGGTAGACGCGCCCGTCGGCCTCGCGCTCCGGCGCGTCGTTGCCGAGGGCACCGAGCAGCACTTGACCCACCACTCCACGGGAGAGGGCCACGACCTGCACCTGGAGGTCAATGCCTACCCGGCCGAAGGGGGTGGGGTCTCCCTGTTCTGGCGCGACGTGACCGGGCGGGTGCAGGCCGAGGCGGCGCTACGGGAGAGCGAGGAGAAGTACCGTGCGCTCTTCGAGCAGATGGACGAGGCCTACGCGGTCGTCGAGGTGCTGGCGGACGCTGAGGGACGCTGGACGGACTTCCGGTTCCTCGACGCGAACCCCGCCTTCTTGCGGCACACCGGGATGCCGTACCCCGTCGGGCGCACGGCCACAGAACTGCTCGGCACGCCGAACCCGCGCTGGGCCGAGCTATACGGCCGCGCGGTGGACACAGGAGCGTCGATCCGGGTAGAGGAGACTGAACTCACGCTCGGGCGCGTGTTCGACCTGAACATCTTCCGCCTCGGTGGCGAGGGGAGCCAGCGTGTGGCCGTGCTCTTCACCGACATCACAGGGCGCAAGCAGGCCGAGGAGGCGTTGCGCGCCTCGGAGGAGCGGCAGGCGTTCTTGCTAAAGCTCAGCGACGCGCTGCGGGCCGCGCCCGACGCGGACGCCGTGGGGCACCGGGCGCTGGGGCTGCTCTCCAAACACCTGCGCCTGGACCGCTGCTACATCGGCGTGTACCGACTGGAAGATGACTGGGGTGCCTTCACCCATCAGGTGGGCAACGACCACGTGCCGCCCGTGCCCAGCGGCGTGCGCCTGTCCGATTTTCCGGACGCCCTACGCGTGGCGTTCGACCGGACACTCGTGATTGGCGATGTTGCGCACACGGGGGGCCTCTCCAACGTGGACCGGCAGAACCTCAGCGGGCTGGACATGGGCGCGCTCGTCGCCGCGACCCTGCGCAAAGGTGAGGGCCATCCGCTCTGGTCCATCGTCGCGATCTCCGCGACCGCCCGGCGCTGGACGCCCGGCGAGATCGCGTTACTGGAAGAGGTCACCGAGCGCACCTGGTCGGCCATGGAGCGCGCCCGCGCCCAGGCCGCCCTGCGCGCCTCGGAAGCCCGGTACCGCACGATCTTCGACTCGGTTGACGAGGGGTTCGTGCTTGCCGAGCTGCTCTATGACGGCGAGGGCCGACCTGTGGACGCCCTGTATCTCGAAGGCAACCCCGCCGCCTCGCTCCTGACCGGCGTTCCCGACTTCTCGCGGCGTCGGTTGAGCGAGGTGATGCCAGGGGCAGAGCCCTCCTGGCTGGAGGTGTACGACCGGGTGGCCCGCACCGGGGTGGCCGAGCGCCTGGAGCGCCACCTCGGCCCGCTCGGACGCTGGTACGACTTCCAGGTGTCCCGCGTGGCGGACGGCGCCCTCGAGAGCGCACAGCGCGGTCCCCACCGCGTGGCGGTGATCTTCCAGGACGTGACCGAACGCAAGCGCCGCGAAGCGAATCAGGGCCTGCTGGTCGAGATTTCCAACGACCTCAGCCAACCTTCCAGCGAGGAGGAGCTGCTCCACACGGTCGGCGCCAAACTCGCGGCCCACCTGGGGCTAACCTGTTACCACTACGTGGACGTCGACGAGGACCGCGGCGAGGTCACGGTTCGCCACTTCTGGCATGCGCTGGATGTGCCCGCCGTCCTGGGCACCTATCCCATCGACGGGTTCATCCCTCCTGACGGGCTGAACCGCCTGCGCGCCGGGGAAACGTCCGTCGTTCGCGACGCCCAACATGGCCTGCCCGGCGACACGGCCGCGACGGCAGGGCTGAGGGCGGGGGCCGCCGCCCAGCAGATCGGCGCTTACGTCGCCGTGCCCTACAGCCAGGACGGGAGATGGAAAGCCTACTTCGCCGTCGCGGACAGCCGGGCGCGGCCGTGGACAACGCCTGAGATCAGTCTTATTCAGGAGGTCGCCGGCCGGGTGTTTCCACGGATCGAGCGCGCCCGCACCGAGGACGCCCGGCGGACCTCGGAAGCGCGCTTCCGGGCGGTCGCCAACCTCGTGCCCGACCTGCTGTGGGAAAGCCGGCCCGACGGCTTCACCACCTGGTACAACCAGCGCTGGCTGGACTACACCGGGCAGACCTTGGAGCAGGCAACCGGCTGGGGGTGGACGAACGCCGTCCACCCGGAAGACCGTGAAGGGTCGGCCCAGCGGTATGGGCAGGCCGTCCAGGCGGGCCAGCCGTTGCGTCAGGAGCACCGCATCCGCCGCCACGACGGGGAGTACCACTGGTTCGTGGTCAACACCGTTCCCATCCGGGACGAACGTGGGGAGGTGGTCTGGGTGTACGGCGCGGCGACAGACATCCACCACCTGCGGGTGAAGTCCGCCCTCCTCGAAGAGCGGGTGGAGGACCGCACCCGTCGCCTCGCCGACCTCAACAGCGAACTGCGCGCGCTGGCCGCCGCGTCGTTTCATGAATTGAGCGAACCGCTGCGGAGGTTGCGCGGTTTGCTGCACCTGCTCGAACGTCGCGCGGGGGACGGGCTCGACGAGCAGATGGAGCGGTACATCGAGTTGATTCGGGCGGAAGCGCAGCGGGCGGAGGGCCTGGCCGAGAACCTGACGGCCCTCGCCCGCCTTCAGAACCAGGAGTTGAAACCGTCCCGGGTGGCGCTCACGCCGCTGCTCGTGCAGGTGCGCAGCGACCTCGCCCCGGCCCTCGGTGCCCGGGCCGGGAAGTGGACCGTGGGGGAGTTGCCGGTGGTGGAGGGGGACGCCCTGCTGCTGCGTCAGGCGTTCACGGAACTGGTGTACCACGCCCTGAGATCCGCGCCGGGCGAGGCGCGGGTGGAGGTGGGGGCCGAGGGGTCGGGGGACCGGGTGGGCGTGACCGTGACCGTCACGCCCACGCAGGCCGAGGGGGCGGACCCCGGCGGGGACGGCCTGGCGACGGCGCGGCGGGTGGTGCGGCGCCACGGCGGTACGCTGGACGTGGACGTGCGGGGAGATCAGGCCCGGTTCGTGGTGCGTCTGCCCGGTCGGCTGGGCGAGTGAGCCGTCATGTGGATGCGGGGGAGGCCCCCGTCACGCTCCTGGAGGATCGCAGGACGGCCCGGTGATGAACAACGAGGGCTAGGCACTTCCTGCCTGACCCTGGTTGGGCAGTCTCCGTCCTACATCGCGGGCAGGGGGCTGGGGAGGCCCGGCGTGTTCGGGTTGTCGGTGGGCATGGGGTCGGGCATCCCCGGCAGGTCGGGGTTGGCGGGCGGGTCTATGATGGGGCCGGTGTCGTCGCCGCCCGGCATCTGCTCGGGCAGGGAGGCGGGCACGTCGGTCGGCTCGATGGCGGGCGCGGGTGGACGGTCGGAGGGTCCAGTCATGGTGTACCTCCGGGGTCAGGATGAGGGCATCATCCGTCCTCACCCTGAACGGGCAGAAGAGGAGGCCGTGAAGGGAACTCCACCCCCGGACTCCCGGAGTGCCTCTTCCACGGGCGCAATCGCGTTCCTCCCGTCCATGCCGCACGACGGCGGGGAACAGTCCGCTAGGGCAGGTGGTCCAGAAAGCGCGCACGCGCCGACAAGAAGCCCGCCGGGTTCTCAAGGTGCGCGACATGCCCCGTGGCGGGCAACACCGCACGGAAGGGACTGCCCAGTGATCCCCCAGCGCCATGCCCGGGCGGCGCCCTTCGCCTGAACACCCTCGCTCACCCCTCATCCGAGAGCGCGGTGAGCACCTGGAGACCGCGCACACTGAGCTGATGCCACACGTACCTCCCGGACCGGGACGAGGTGACCAGCCCCACCGCCCGGAGCGTGCCGACCTGCTGCGAGACAGCGCTGGGAGTCAGCCCCAGGCGCCGCGCCAGTTCTTGCGTCGTGAGCGGGACGCACAGCAGGCTCAGCAGGGCCGCCCGCCGCTCCCCCATCACCACCCGGGCGACCTGCGGTGCTCCCGGCGGCTCATCCCACCACAGATTCGCGCTGCCCCACGCCGAGTAGGCGACGGTGGGCTGCCAGGGCGCCTCCACCGTGACGTACAGGTCCGGCCAGGCGAACACCGAGGGCAACAGCAGCAGGCCACGTCCCGCCGCCGAACCCCGCCACTCCCAGTGGTCCAGACCGACGGTGAGCACCCCGTCCCGGTAGCGCGTGAGGGGATGCAGCTCGGCGAAGAGGGTCTCCGGGCCGTACAGCGCCAGCGTGCGGGCCCGGAACTGCACGTCGCGTTCCAGCACCCGTCGCAGGCGCGGCCATTCGGGCGCGAGCGCCGCCTCCCAGTACCTCTCCAGAACATCGGCGAGGGCGGCGAGGCTGGCTTCCGGTCGGGTGAGGTAGGGCGCCAACCGGGCCGCGTCCGGGGTGGGGTGGGCCGCGAGTGCCTCCCGGACCTCCGCCACCACGAGGTCCGGTGGGGTCGCCCGCAGGACGGCGAGTTCAGCCGCAACTTCGGGAAAGGGCGTGGAGGGCGGAGGCGTCAGAAAGTTGGGCGCATAGCCCTGGGGCGGCACCAGGGCGAAGAGGTGGGGCAGGTCCGCAGGTGAGACCACCTCGCGCGCTCGCCGTGCCCAGGCGGCGTGAATGGCCCGGGAGGGCGGCGCGCGCAGGGTCCGCAGGCTCGCCACCACTTCCCACAACGGGCTGAAGGCAAAGCGGAGCTGCGTGAGGTCTCGGGCAGCGAGCGTGAGTGCGATCATCGGACGATGTAGCTCCAGCTTAATTCCTCCTGGCGGCCGGGCGGTGAACCTACCCTGGGCGACATGAGCGACCCTGCCCCCCGCTTCACCCTGTCCGCCGATGAGGTGGCGTCCTACCTCGCCCGCCTGGGGCTGGTCGGACCCCTCCCGCCCACCGTGGAGACCCTGCGCCTGCTGCACCGCACCCACCTCTCCAGGGTGCCGTTCGAGAACCTCGACATCCACCTGGGCCGAAACATCGTGCTCGACGGGCGGCGGCTGTTCGACAAGGTGGTCGGTGAGCGGCGCGGCGGGTTCTGCTATGAGGTGAATGGCCTGTTCGCGGCCCTGCTGTGTGCCCTGGGCTTCGAGGTGACGCTCCTCTCGGCGCAGGTGGCGGGACAGGACGGCACCCTCGGGCGGGAGTTCGACCACCTCGCCCTGCGGGTGGACGTGGGCGAGCCGTTGCTGGCCGACGTGGGCTTCGGGGACGCCTTCCTCGAACCGCTGCGGCTCCAGCCGGGCCTCCTCCAGCCCGAGGGGGACCAGACGTTCCGGCTCGATCAGGAGGGAGAGGCGTGGACGCTCTGGGAGCGCCGTGCCGGGGGGGCGTGGGGCAGGCAGTACCGCTTCACCCTCACGCCGCGCGAGTTGGCCGAGTTCGCCCCGATGTGCGATTACCACCAGACCTCGCCGGACAGCCACTTCACCCGGGCGGCCCTGGTGACCGTCGTGACGCCCGAGGGCCGCGTGACCCTGCGCGGCGACCGGCTGTACACCACCGTGCACGGCCAGCGCGACGAGCGTGTCGTGTCGCCCGAAGAACGGGCCGTGCTGTTGGACGAACACTTCGGTCTCCGTGTCCCGGCCCTGCCGGACAGGCGGTGAAGGTCTCCCCACCTCCGGGTGCCACGTGGACCACACCCGTTCGCCTGGTCGTCTCCCTCCCACTTGACCGGGCCCGGAACAGCGGCGCTCCAGTTTTAAACTTCATCTGTGCACTTCCGACCCAGCCGCCTGCCACCTCACGTGGCCCTGCCGGTCTTCGCCCGCCTGTACGGGTGTGACGAACAGGACTTCGCGGGGATACCCGCCCAGATGACTGCCGCCTGGATCGTTCGGGACGACGGCCAGAACGCCCTGGGTGCCGTCGGGCTGCGTCCTTCACCGGCCCACGGCGCGGAGGTGATGGGCGGCGCGTTCCCAGGAGCAGGGCAGCACGAGGTGGTCCTGGCGCTGCTCGACGCGGCGTTGACCGCCCAACCTCGCCTGTACGCCTACGCCGAGGCCCACCTGCTGCCCGAGGAGACCCTGCGGGCGGCGGGCTGGCACCCCGTGGGCGCCTCCACCCGCATGACCGGTCCCGTCCCGGCGCTTTCACCCAGCGTGCCGGACGGCTTCAGGGTCGTCCCACTCTCCGAGGTGGGCAACCTGGAGGATCGCCTGGCCGCCCAGCAGACCTACGCCGACCGGATCGGGCACACCCTCGTCACCGCCGACGCCCTCCAGCCCGACGTGGGCGGGACCGATGACACGCTCGGGCGCCTGGCCTACGACGCTTCGGGCGTGCCTGCGGGCGTCTGCCGGGCCTCGCTGCAAGGCGAGCAGCTTGCGCTGGGCACGCCGGGGGTATGTCCTGACGCGCGGGGCACCGGGCTGAGACGGGCGCTGCTCCTGTCAGTCTGCGAGGCCGGGCGGGCGGCGGGCGCGACCCGGCTGGTACTGGAGGCTTGGGGCGATACCGAGGCGGAGCGGCAGGAGGATGAAGCGTTGGGCCTGATGGTCGAGGCATGGACCCCGATCTATGGAGCGGCCCACCCATAAGCTGCGCGCCCACTTCCAGACCTTGACCGCTCGCTCTGGGAATGGCGTGAACAGCCTTGAGGCCCGCCCGCCTCCCCGCCCCCCGTGTTGACTCTGGCCTTGCCTGCTCTACAGCGGGTCTGAGACGTACAGGTAGACGTCAGCGAGCTGGGCGGGAAGACCACCGATTTTCACGCGCTGGCCGCGCTCGTCCACACCGTCGAGACTGACTTTGCCCCGCTGGACGGTCAGCCCGCGCGGAAGATCGCCGTTGTGGGGACCAGGCAAGTAGACTGTGCCGCCGTCGGCGGTGATGGCGTAGGCGTGCAGGCGCTCCCGCTCGACTCGCTTTCCCAGGAGCAACGCCCAGGTGTGCGGCACCAGGCAGGGGAAGAGCGGCCCGATGGTCTGTCCCGGATGCAAGAGGGTTTCCCACTCGCGCTGGTCGTGCATTCCTTACCCTACCGGTCCCACTCTGACGCTCTCAGCACACGCGGATCGCCTGAGCCCTTCTCCCAGCCTGCCGCTGGACTGCTTAAGATCAGGAATGTTGACCCTGGCGCTCGGCCTGGCTCTCACCCTCCCTCCTGGCCCGGGAGCGGCCACGGCGACCGACTCGCCCACCATCCGGTGTCGGCCCCTGACCTCGGCGCCCTTCCAAGACCTGCTGTGCCGACCTGAGGAACCTCAAGCGACTCGACCGCCACTCCTGCACAACCCCTTCTTCCCGCAGGTCGGGAATCCCCTCTCACCTGAGGACGACCGGGCTTGCTTCCTCAAACAGCCTTCCAGCCGCCCTGAGCCTCAGAGTCCTCCCCCCCAACCCTCGACGTTCCGCATCCGCTACCAGGCGACGGTTGAGGGGTTGGGCTGCGACCCGCTTCCCCAGGACCGTTAACGAGAGACACTCTCCCTGCACCCGCCGCCGCGCCAGACCGATCAAGGGGAGTGAGGCCGGTGCCCTTCCCGCAACGACGACCGGAAGGACACGAGGACAGGCTTCTCAAGCAGGCGAAGGATCAACACGGGGGGAGCCCTTCGGGCAGGGCGTGGGCCGCCGACCGCTCCCGGTGCTGGGTGCCGTTCAGCAGAGTGGTCAGTTCCTGAAGGCCAGGCTGGCGAGTTGAGCCGAGTACCGGCCCGGGGCGTCGTTGCGGATGGTGAGCAGGCCGGTGACTTCGTTCTGGTCCTGATCGGTGAAGCGCCACACGCTCGTGACCGTTTTCCCCGCCGTGCTCTTGGTAAGGGGCGTCCAACCGGCGGCCTGGAGCTGCGCGCCAAACGCTTCGAGAAGCTGTGCGGCGCTCAAGGACGACTGGATGGAAGCGTAACTCGTCCAGCTTCCGCCCCCGCCGCCCCCACCACTAGGCTGAACGTTGGCGCCGCCCGGCGGGCGCAACGTAGGGAGGTTGCTCCGCAACTCGGCGCCCCTCCCCTCCCTGAACTGGAGTTGTTCGCGCAGATTCCGGTCCCTGTTCAGGTTCAGGGTGACCCGGGTGACGGCGCCCACCCGCCTGATCTGCCCGTGGAGGCTGACCTGCTGCTCCAGCCGGTAGTACGCCAGCGCGCTCACGTTCCCTTCGGCCTCCGATTGGAAGCCGCCTTCAAGCGAGGGACCGAGGGGTCCGTTGAAGGCCGTCCACCCCAGAGCCTTCAGCGAGGCTTGCAGCGCCGCCTGCACCTGGGCCGGTGGGGCGGCGCTGTCGAAGAAGATGCTCTGGGAGTCGGGGAAGTCGGGGGTGCTGCTGCTTCGGACAACACTCCCGATCAGTTGACCCGCAGGCACACGCGGCAGGGGTCCGAGTGGCTGGGGGGGGAGTTGACCGACCAGCAGCCTGGCCTCGACGTTGATGGGACCGAAGTCGGTGCCCAGGGCGCGTCGAACCAGCTCACGCTCCCGGGCGAGGTCCGCCGGGGAGGGGACAGGGGCGGTCTGGGCGAGGGCGCCGGACACGGCGAGCAGGGCGGCCAGAAACAGGCGACGGTTCATGCAACCTCCGGGAGCTGACATCAGGGAACAGCCCACGTTCACCGTATCCAACCTGGCGCTGATGTTTGGCTGATGTTCGCGCGTTCCGCCGCCGAAAGAAGTTGGCCCGCACAGCCAGGGCCCTCCTCTCGCAGGACAGCCCGTGTGCTGCGGCGGGCACCCTGAAGCTGGAGGGGTCTTGCTGTTGGGAAGCTCACGGGTCGTGTGGGCGGCCCGTGGCACCATCACGTGAAGACGCATATGCGCTCAACCCATGCCCCGCCGCTTGCCACGTTGCCGCCATCTCCGACAACCCTGGCCGCCCTCGCGGGGCTGACCCGTTTCGCCCCTCGGCTCCCACGGGTGGCCCTGTGGGAGCCGAGGGGCAGCTTGATCGTCACTTGGGCGTGCGGCCCCGGCTAGACTCTCGCCGTCGGGCATCGGGAACGGCCTGGGCCGGGGGGCGCCCTGAAGGTGGGTGTGCCCACGAAGGGCCGCCCCGGCACCCGTGGGCTGGTGGGGGCCTCCTGATACAGCGCCTGGTGACTCTGCATCTCGACCCGGACGTGTTCGGCGAGGGGCGGGTGCTTGAACGGCTCGCCGTCCGGGCCGTCGTCCTGTGGGAACGGCAGGTGCTGTCGCTGCATTTCCCGTCGAACGGGGACGACAAGTTCCCCGGCGGCGGGGGAAACCCCACAGGTGGCGCTGCGCCGGGAACTAACCGAGGAGTGCGGCGCGACCCCGTTGGAGGTGTGTGGGAAAGTGGGGGAGGTCGTGGAGGTCTTTCGACCACAAGAGACGGAGTACGACGCCTTTCACATGACCTCCCGCCATTACGTGTGCCGGTGGGGAGCCACTTCGGCGAGCAGCAACTGGAGGACGACGAGGCGGAGTTGGGACTGACCCCGGTGTGGGTGGAACTCACGGAAGCGATCCAGACCTGCGAGGAGGCCCTGGAGGCCCAGCGGGCTCCCCGGTGGGGACGACGCGAACTGTGGGTGTTGCGGGAACTGAACCGGCGTGCCGGGCCTTCCTGAGCGGCACACAGGAGCCAACGCCAACCTCTGCGCAGTGGAGTGTGATTCGGTGGCGGCGCCGCTGTGATGCACCCGAGGCGTCGGCTGATTGAACGCACAAAAGTTTCTCAAGTTTGTCCGCTCCCCTCGGGGACCCGGGGGATGCCAAATAGCCAGCATCGATAACAGTGTTGGCCCACAGCTCACTCTCGGGCTTTGCCTTCCTCAGCTTCTTCTGTAGACCTGCACTTGGATACCGTAGGGGACTTCAAGTTCGAGTGGCCCGTACAGCCTCATAGAGGCAAAGCCACGCGCAGGCAGAGCCTCCGGCCAGCCCTGAGTTTCCCTCATTCCCCTTAATTGAACGCGTGTCGTTCCGTCTCCAAGCGTGACCTCTCCCTGAGTGAGATCAATCCCCATGTAGTCCCCGGTAGCCGGGTTGATTTGTGGCGCGGCGAACTTGTGCTTCCCGGGTCCGTCTTGACCTGCCAGAATCACTGTCCATTGAAAGTCGCTGACCGCTTGATCAATGGTGGTGTTGCTTTTTTGAACAATATTTTCCAATCCGCTCTCATGGCTATGAATGATGGATTTTAACCACTCCTCTTGATATGACTGCTGTTCATATAATTTGCGCAGAAAGAGGTACATTGCCCCCCGTCTCTCTATCGTATCGTCTCGACCCAGACTGTCCAGGCCGTCCAGGCTGGCACCGCTGGCATTCTGCAAGAATGCCGACACGAAAGCTACGTTTCCACCCATCGTGTTGTAGCCGCAAAGGTCTTCGGCCAGGTGAGACATTCCCTCATTGACGGCGATGGTCTCGAAAGGCGGATGGTCGTCTCCCAGATATGGCAGGGTCTTGTTGCCGAAATGGGCGAGGTGCTGAAACTCATGACACGCCGTCGCCTTGAGGCTCAAATGATTGAAGTTGAGATCGTTCTGTTGTGGTAGTCCCAGGTAGAGGACCTCTGCTTCGTTGCTGCCAGGATTGGTGTCGTCAAACCTCATCAGGTCCAGTGGGTTGAAAAAACCGACCGCGAGGCCAGAAGCATTTAGCTCTCCACTGAAAAAGAGAAGAAGCCGCCTATTGCCATCCACATCGCTGGCACGGCCAAAGAGCTTCTCCTCAAGAGGAAGAAGTCGTTGTGAGAATGTCCGGACGATGCCAGAAACCGAGGCGTCCTCCTCTCCGTGTGCCTGATGCAGGTCACGGTCATCGACATAGGCGGCGACCCGGGCATCGGCAAAGATCAGGGTGGACGGGAGTGTTTTGCTGGTCTGCCCGCCATCCGCGAGATTGGGAAAATGGAATGTCCGGTGGTGGGGAAGGTTCTGGGGGGAAGCGTCCAATGCTGCGACGGCAGGGGGCACGGGCCGACCTTGAGGGAGCCGCCTCTGAACAGTGGTGTAGAGCTTATCCTTCCACCGGGAGATGTCGTCTTCCCCAGAGCTCTCGCTGGAAGTGAACAGGCTTCGGCTGGTGGAGTGGCCCTCCCCGGCGGGGAGGGCCACCGGCGATGAGGTGGAATTCCTGAGGAGCACGTCGTACTGCCCCGCCTCTATCTCTACCCGACCGTCGGAGGGGGAAAGAACCCTGATCTCTCCCACCTCGACCTGGGGACGGACGTGAAGGGGAAAGGCGGCACCGCCGTCCATGCTGATGGAATGCTGCCCCGGACTCAGCCGCCCCTGCCAGCGCGCGGCGCTGCCCACGGCCCGACCGTCAATACTCCAGGTAACGTTTCGCGTCGCTTGGAGTGTCACGGGATTACGCAACGTGGCGCCCGGGGTGGGAAAGATGAGCTTGGGGGGGGCGGGGAGAGCATTACACGCCAACAGCAGGGGAACCAGCCCTGCCAGGTACGCCTGGTGAGGTGTCCTCACGGCACAACCTGAAATCCCAGATTGACGGACGACGTGGTGCTTGTCGAGAGGTAATGGTGCTGCACATACAGGGGGTCACCCGCCTGAACGCTGGCCGTCACCTTGACGCTGGCGGGTTGTCCCAGGCCACTGACACCAGCCAGGGTGCTCGCAGGAAGGACGGCGGAGGTCTCGGACGTGGTGAGGTTCACCACGGTCTGCCCGTTTTGCTTCACGTTCAGGAGGTACCGCTCCGCACCCGGCACGCTCTTCCAAGTGACCAGCAGGGGTGAGGAGGCGCGTACACGGTCATAGTTGCGCACGCTGTTGCCGTCCGCATCAGCGACATCCAACACCTCCGGCAGCGCTTGCAGAGCCGCGACGGGAACGTCGGTTTCCAGCACCCCCGCCGCCGCGCTGTCCACCCGCACGTGGTACGTCCCACCAACGCCCGGCAGAGTGAAGTGGTAACCGTTGCGGGCCGTGCTCCACGTCGCAGGCACCAGGGCGCCCTCAGGCGTCCTGGCCGACACGTAAGCGCCATTCAACGCTTCACCGTTCGACCCCTCCAGCGTGACGTCCATCTCCAGGGTGCCGTCATTCAGGGCAGCAAGGACACGCAGACGTGCAGAAGAGTTGGGAGGGGAGAGCGTGTTCGACGTGTTGCAGGCGCTCATCATGAATGTTACGACGAGCAATAGGATGGATCGCAGGACCGTCATTGCCTCACCTGATCGGAGCGAAGGCCTTGAGTTCATGGCCCCAGACGAGAATCTGGTCGTGGGCGGAGTCGTAGAGGGGTGAACCGCCCCGACTCTCCGCACCCTGGATCATGTCCTGGCTGCGGGCGAGAATCTTGCCGTTCCGGGTGTCCACGGCGAACAGGTACGAGTTGTTCATGTACATCACGTCGTTGACAAACAGGGGCGTGTTGCCGAAGCTGTACGAATTCTCCTTCGGTGGGTAGAAGGTCCACTTCAGCGCGCCAGTGGCAGCGTCGTAGGCGTTTTGGCAACTGTCGCCGTTGGGCACGGGGTAGACCTGGCCCTTGTGGATGTGGACTTCATAGAAGAGCGTAGTGTTGCCGTTAGGGCACAGGGCACGGTTCACCTTCCAGCGCTCGTTGCCCTGAAAGTCGAAGGCGTGGAGACTCGACTGACCCGACACCAGGGCGACGATGGTGTCGTCCTCGATGTCGAAGACAATGGACCCGGAGCTGGCGAAGTTCTCCTTTTCAAGCTCGCGCTGCCACCGCACTTCGCCAGTCGTGGCATCCACGGCGTACATCGTTTCGCGCAGCCACTGCTCAGTCTGATTGACCTCGTGCCTACCGAAGACCACCGTGTTGTGCTGCTCGCTGACGGCCAGACCGCCGGAGTAGTTCCGGGTGCCGCCCACATCGGGCCAGAGCTGAGTCCAGACGGGGATGAGTGGCTGCTCGGTCGGCCCGGCCAGAATGTCCGAGATGTGGTAAGCCACGACACCTCGGGCTACGTTGAGCACGAGGGTGTCGCGGAAGCGCTGCACCTGTTCGATGCCAGAACCAATCGAGGGTTTGCGGAATTCCTTGGGCAGGAAGACGCTGAAGAGCAGAGGGTGGTCACCGGGACCGTAGACGTTGAAGCGGTCGACGCCGTTGAACTCGATGAGCTTGCCCTCGGCCTCGACGACGGTGACTCGGCTGCCGTTGCCGGTGGGTCTGCCCTCCGTGACCTCGGTCGTGTCACGCTTCCAGCGCAGTTGCTGGGTGGTGAGATCGATGCCAATTGTAGCGTGGGGTTCGAGGCCGACGTTGACCAGGGAACCGACGATGGCGTTGTCGTAGAGAAAAGGTGCGGTGAGCGAGTCGATGGGCGCGCCCGTAACCCTCCACTTCGCGGGCATGAAATCGATCTGAAGCGGTCTCCCGGTCGTGGGATCAGTGAGTTGAGAGGCGGTGTGAGCCGGGCTCGTTCCAGAACAGCCGGTAAGCGCAAGGACCAGGGTGACGAGCTGGGAGATTGCAAGTCGCTTCATGTTTTTCCTTTTTCCAAAAGAAGTATGGCATGTCCGAGGAAATTTCGGACATGCCATACCTCTAGAAGCCGCCTCTGGTCAGTTCAAGTTGTACATCGATGGCTGCTCTTCTCATGGTCGCGCTATGCGCCTCATCCTGATTGAACAGGAAGCTTTCGCCTGTCTCGACTTGTATGCTTCGTGGGGCAGCCGTAGTGACGTGGCTGGAGGCCGTTGTCCACGTGAGATGTGTGTTGCCTCTCAGCCCGCCCTTCTGCAAGGTTCGCTGGTCCTGGCTGTCGGTCGGCACCACGATATCGTGACTGGTGCTGCCCACGGCATCGGAAAGGACCTTGTCCGTGTTACGCGCCACCCAGGCGATGTCCGCGGCAGATTTGGCCGGGATCAGTGTGACACCGAAGGTCCACCACGAGGCAATGGCGTAGGCGACGGCCAATGCTGTCGCAGTTGTGTTCACGGTGTTTCTGGTGGCCGTGCTTCCTGGGAACGCCCGTTCCAAATTGCTGTCCGTACCGATCATGTTTCCTGTAATGACGCCGGGGGGAATCAGAATATTCGATTTATCGACGTTCACCTTTGTGCAAACATAGACTTGTTCTTGGTATCTAATGCTGACAACCTTGCCGCCGTCACCCACCTCTGTCTCAGTAACCCACTGAAGAACCCATTCACACCTATCAACACGGTTATAATCATTCAACTGCTGCATAAAAGTGCTATGCGGTGCCATGTCCATAGTTCCCGTGGTGTTGGCACCAAAGAGGGCGGGAATGTACTCCTGCACGCTCGCTTTGCCGGTAATGACCATAGAAGCGACGTTCAGAAGCCCGAGCGAGGCAATTGTGGCGTCCGTGTTGATTCGTTGAATGACGCCCGGCCCGTTCACCACGATGGGGGCACCCTGATTGGGACTGCCGACGGTCAGCAGGGCTTTGAGGTTGGTCTTGGTCTGGTTCTGCGCCAGAAACTCCGCGAAGTAACGGGCGCGTAGACCACCCTGACTATGGCCGATCATCATGTATGGTCGGCTGCCCAGACCTGGCACCTTGTTGGGCAGGTCCGTGGCCTGTGCCGGGATAGACCGGGTGATGGAATTATATTCGTATGGACTGGTCACGGTGCCCAGGGAAACGAGGGGCGCCGTACGGCTCTGATAAGATAGCCATTCTTGCAATGCCCAGGGCTGGCCCCCCGGGTTCCATGTAGAAGTGTTGGTCGTGAAACGTGATGGGGTGTCGCCCAACCCATGCAGCAGCACGTAGTCAAGGGGCTGGCCCGTCTGTGCCATAGCGTTGCCACAGGTCAAGACAGCCGTGTAGAGGACAAGGACTCGTCTCATTTCGCCGCTCCTGTGAAGTAATCCGCCGAGAGGGTGTTGACTTCCAAATCCTGGTACTCAACCGCCGTCTCCAGCTCGGTGGTGTTGATGTCGGTCGGGCCGTTGGCGCCCTCCGGGACCCGGAATCGCGTGACCACGTACTGATCGTCGCGCAACTTCAGCTCCTCATCCGGTCCGAGCACCTGGTCGGCCTTCGGGTACTCGACCGGGGAGGAGGCCGCGTCTCCACGGCTGGTGATCGTCGCCCGGGTCGTCATCCGGTACGGAACGCTGGTGTCGTCGAGGGTGGGGACGGAGGTGTAGGCGATGTCGGTGGTGGCCGTGTAGGACACCTCGGGGGTCACCACTTCGGTGGTGCTGCTCGTCACCTGCCCGGCGGTCGAGTCGAAGGTCAGGCGGGCGGTCGTCTGCTTCTGACCGTCGGCGAACGTTCGCGCGTAGATCAACCTGTTTCCCGCACTCTCTTTCAGGTCGTAGTTGGCTTGGCGTGCCAGCAGGCGGAACTCCCCGGAGGTCAGGCGTTTGAAGGGATGGGTGGGGTCGAGCAGCATGGCGTTGGCGAAGGTGCCCAGTTGGTTGGCGAGCGCCTCGCGTTGTGGCTGGGCAAGGGTAAGGTCCGGCTTCAACGTGTTCTTATGGAGAAGTTGAACCTTCCGCGCCGCCGGGTCGATCAGCAGGATGCGGTCCGTCTGATCGGGGAACTGCTGCCCTGGAATGTCGGCGCGCATCTGCAACCCGCTGGGACTGAAGCGGTAAGCGAGCCGGAGTCCTTTGGGAAGCGACACCTGGCGACCGCTCATCGTCGCCGGCCCCCGGGTGTAGGTGGTGGTTGAATCGACCGTCATGCCGAAGGTCGTCACCTGACTGCTGGCGCCGGGCGCGACCGTGACCAGCGGAGTTTTCGTCTCGGCATCGGAGGCAGAGTTACAGGACGCCAGAAAGAGGGAGGATGTGAGGAGAGGAAATAAATTTCGCTTCATGCGTTGCTCCCGAAGAGAGTGGGGTACAAGTGAGTACACCCTGAATGCTGTTGCGATTTCGGTGCGGACACTTCCTGTGGCGACTGTGAGCTTCTGTTGGTCTCCTGACCTGGTGTGCACCCCACCCCTTCTCGTCTTCCCCCAGTGACAGGCCAGATCAATGGGGTCAAGGGCGGCAAGAATGTCGCCGCAGGACCCGCAGCGAGCCTCCAACAGCGGAGGCCCGTCTCTCCTCACCTATCCCCTCAAAAACGTAGGTCGACGAGAAAACTATGTGCTAAGAATGAGTTGAAATGAAAGGTCACTTTTCAGTTTTGAAGTGGGTCCGGTTGGACGATCCTCAGGCGGCCCAAGCGTTGCTCAATCCCGACGACAAGAAGTTTGCCACGGCGTTCGCTGGGGACGGCATCTCGGCAACTGAAGCGGCGCGGCGTCTGGGAATGCGAGTGGACACGCTCCTGTACCGCGTTCAACGCTGGCTGGACCTCGGGCTGCTGGAGATTGCCAGTGTCGCACGGGGTCGTGGGCGTCCAAGCAAGCGTTACCGGCTGATCGCGGACGGTTTTGTCGTACCCTTTCACACGACGCAGTTCGAGACGCTGCTCGACCTCTTTTTGAAGCAGGATGTCGCCGAGCGAGAGCGGCTAGGGCGAGGCCTGATTCAATCGGTCGTGGGTGAGGGGGGCGGTTGGCACGTGCGGCTGTACCACGAGCCCAATTCCCGCCTGTGGCATTGGGAGGCCGCGCCCGACCATGACCCGGACTGGCGACAGGAACAGTTGCTCCAACCGGGAAGTCCGGCGGCGTGGTACACCTATTCGTCTCTCCTGCTCACGTCCTCGGAGGCCAAGCAACTGCAACAAGACCTCGTGACCCTGTACATGCGGTATGCGGCTAAGGAGGCCGCGCCGAGTCAGGACGCGAAGCTGTACACGCTGCAACTTGGCTTGGGCCCTTGTCCTGGAAAAGCGGGGAGCCCACTGTGACCTTCCCTCGCCGGCTCTGGGTCAAGCTTCATGCCGCAAGCAGGCACCTGTGCCATACCTGCTCCCCACGTGTCGTCCTCTCCTGGAGTTTGTTGGCGAACACATACGCTGGTGTCATCCGGCGAGCGGCGGGAGCGCCCGACCCGGGTAGCCACCGGCACACAGGGCCAATGCTCTTGCGGCGCCGACCATCCGGGGGAGAAGGACGCGAGGACAAGCCTTTCAACCAGGGGAAGGAGCAAGCCGGGAGGGGACACGCGTCCCCTTCCCCCGTGTTGACCTTTTACCCTGCTGTGCAAGTGTGTTTGGCGTCAAGGAGCCAGATCAAGCACGTCCGGCAGGCTCGCCGCCGCGTGATCGAGCCGGGCCGCGCTGACGTGGGAATACACCTGCGTGGTGGCAATGCTGGCGTGCCCCAGCAGCTCGCGGACCTCCTCGATCCGTCGGCCCGCATCCAGGAGCGCCGTCGCGTGCGCGTGCCGCAGCTTGTGCGGGCTGCACAACTCCGGGGCCAACCCAGCCTGGGCACCGAGACGCTGCATCACGGCCTCGATGGTACGCGCCGGGAAAGGCCGCCCCGCCGCCTTCCCCTCCAGCGTGCTGAACACGTAAGGGCTGTTCGGGTCGCCCTGAAGCTTGCGGACTTTGAGCCACTGGTGCAGGGCCCGCTGCGCCGTACTCGACAGGGCGATCTGCCGCTCCTTGTCCCCTTGCCGATCAAGCGGACACTCACCGGCAGCCGGTCGGCGTCGTACTGGATGCGGTTGAAGGTCAGGCTCAGGGCCTCCGAGATGCGGCACCCGGACCCGTACAGGAACGCCAGGATGGCCCAGTCGCGCAGCGCCCGCTTGGTGTTGGGCTGACGGCGGGCGGCATCGAGCAGCCGGGCGACCTCGGCCACAGTGAGGTGACGCGGCAGGCGGGCAGGCAACTTGGGCCGCTTCAACTCGGCGGGGCCGGAGTGCAGCCCATCTACCTTCTCTACCTCGTCGAGGTAGACCCAGAACTTACGCCACGAGGCGATCAAACGACGGGCATGGGCGGGGGCAGGTTTCTGGGCGGCCATGAAGGCGCGCAGGTGGCGGGCCGTCACGTCGGCCCAGCTCGTCGGCGCCGAGGGCTGCCCCTCCAGCCAACGCCACAACGCCCCCACGTCGAGGGCGTACTTCCTGGCCGTCGCGGGGTTTAACCCCTCCTCCTGGGTCAGGTAGTGCTCGAAGCCCTCAATGAACAATGCGGCTCTCCTCCTCCGGGTCGTCCTCTTCAGGGGTCGGCTCGGACGGCTGGATGCCGTACCCCTCCGCCAGCGTGCGCGCGAACTGGCCCCAGTCGGGCAGGTCGGGCACCTGCGCTCCGTTCAGGACCTCGCGCACCCGCTCCAACCCGGCGGTCGCGGCATCATCGTCCCCTTCCTCCAAAGAGTCGGCGGCGGCACTCAGCAGGTCAGAAAGGGCGTCAAGCACCTGGCGGGCCTGGGCACGGGCGTTCACATCGTTGGGCATGGGTCGCTCCTCCTGGGCGGGGTGAGTGGTCAACACGGGGGGGGAGCGTTGGGGCGGCTCGGGCGCTCGGTCAGCCGAGGAACACTTCCGGGCTGACGTGGAAGTGGGCTGCCAGCCGCCGTACCGCCTCCACCGAGAGCGCCGTCTTGCCACTCAGCAACCGGCTGACGTTCCCCTGGGTGATCCCCAGCACCTCGGCGAGTTCGGTCTGCGTCATGTCGCGCTGCTCCATCAGGAAGGCCAGAACACGGTGGGGCGGGGCAGGCCGCACGGGGTACTCCCGCTCCTCGTAGGCCGTGATTCGGTCGCGCAGCAACTCGAAGAGACTGCCCAACGGGTGACCCTCCTGCCCGCCGACCTCGTTCCAGACCGCCTCGAAGGTGGCGAGGGCGTCTTTGTACTGTTCCTCGGTGCGGATGGGGGCGGCCAGGTCGCGGACCTCGGGCGGGAGGTTCGCCCAGGCGTGCAGTACGGTTCGGGCATCCGTCATGGTCGGTCCTCGCTTTCTCTAGGGGCGCCAGTGGTTGTACTCGGCGTGGGTCAGGAAGTCCTTCAGGAAAAAGCTCTGGTAGGGGAAGTTCACGCGGGTGATCAAGCGGTAGTTGCCGCCCCGGATGTTGAAAATCACGTAGTCCGGGGCAACCCAGCTCGCCGTGGCGAAGGCATCCCGAATCTCGGCAAAGTTGCGGAAGGTGGAGCGGCGGACGATGGTGTGCCATTCCTCTAAAGCGGTGGCGGCGTCGGGGGACTCCGCCTGGACCCGTCGGAGCGTGGCGGAGGTGATGACGTTCATCGCTTCCCACACTTTATGCGCGCAACACATAATATGCAATACGCGCATAGATCATGCCTTGTCCGACCCTCGCCCGTCACTGGAAGGCTGAGGAACTGGGGGAGGACAGAACGAGGGGATCACTAGAAATGCTGTCCCACACAACTTACACCCTGACCCCGGCGACTCCCTCCGTTCTTCACACACGGCAAGTGACGGAGCAGTAATTCCGGCCTTCCTACGGTGAGCTGCAACAGGACGACCGTTCAACGCTGAACGAGTCGCTGGTGCCGTCGTCCTCAGATTCCGAAAAGAGGTGTCCTGCCTATCCTTCGCCGTGCTCCCGTCCTTCCCACGCCCTGCTCCCCGGTATATCTCGTCCGGCTTCACCTGCACCTTCCCCTCTCCCCGACTCGGGGCGGGTCCTGATGCGACGCCCGGCCCTCCCGTTTCGTCAGGCGCAGTTCCAGCGGCTCCTCCTGTGGGTGCCCCTGCTGTCGGCGCTCCTGGGCGCCACTATCCTCCTGCTGCTCGGTCTCGCCGCGCCGGTCTACCTCGCCATCCTGGCGGCCATCCTGGTCTTCGACCTGCTGGCCCTGTTCGGTCCCTCCCAGCTGCGGCCCATCCTGCTGACCCTGGCGCCCAGGGCCTACGCGCTGTTCCTGCTCGTCGCCTGGCTCGTCGCCCTGTACCTCCTCCCGGCCCACCTCGCCTCGCCGGTCGTGCTGCTCGCCGTTCTGTTGCACACGACGACCATCTACGTCTTCTTCTTCGTGCAGCGTCCGCCCGCCGTAGCGGCCCTTCAAGCCGGGGTGACCCTGGGCGCGTTCGTGGTCACGGCGCTTCCGCATAGTTGGCAGACGCTGGGCGAGTCGGGGGCCTTCGACGGGGTGATCCTGCCGGTCAACCTGCTGTTCGCGCATGGCGTGCTGATCCTGGTGCTGCTCGCGTTCAGCCGGGCGCACGACCAGCTCACGCAGGAACAGGCCCGCTCGCGGGCACTGTACGACCTGGCCCACCGCGACCCGCTGACGGGCCTGCTCAACCGGCGGGCCCTGGAAGACGACCTCGCCCGCGCCGCCGGGGAAGGGTCCGAGTGGTTGCTGGCGGTGATCGACGTGGACGGGCTGAAGGGGGTCAACGACACGCTGGGGCACGCGGTCGGCGACGATCTGCTCGCCCGCTTCGCGGCGGGGTTCGCTCAGGCGGTCTCACCAGAGGGACGCGCCTACCGCCTGAGTGGGGATGAGTTCGCGTTGCTCCTCCCCGGGCAAGGGCCCGAGGTGGCCGAACGGATGGTGGACGAGGTGACCGGCCAGGTCCGCGCGGTGTACGAACAGGCGGGGGCGAGTGTAGGGACGGCACCCAGGCGACCCGGGGAGACGCCCAGCGCGTGGCTGTCGCGCGCCGACCGGGCGATGTACCGCCACAAGAAGCGCACCGCCGAGGAACCGCCTCCCCCTTGAGGCCCCGTCCCCCTGCCCCAAGTTTCTAGCGACTCGTCTGGGTCATGAGCGTGGCCGTGTAGGGCGTCCGTCCACCGATGATCAGGAGACCCACCCGCTCCTTCCCGTCCTGGGTAAACGACCAGATGGTGGTCATCACCTGGTCGGTCACGGCCTGATTCACGAGCTTCCACCCGGCGGCGCGCAGTTGTGCCGCGTAGTGTTCGACGAGGGCCTGGCGGTCCAACTTGGTCTCCACGCGCGCCTGCTGAGTGAGCCCGTCTCCACTGCTCCCACCCCCCTGCGGCGTGATGGTGCTGCCTGCCGGAGCCACCAGCCGAGGCAACCGCTGGGACGCCGGGAGGAGAGGAGGACGGACCTCGATGAACGCCAACATGCGCTCGGTCTCGCCCCCCTGCTGCTTGCGCACACTGACCTGTGTGACGCCCCGGGTGATCTGCGTGGACACCTGCACGAGCTGAGCCGGACTCTGGCGGTAGAAGATGCGGTTGCTGACGGACAGGCTGGGCACAAACCCCCCCTGATTACCGAAAGGCCCTTCGAGGTCCTGCGGCGCCTCCTTCCAACCGGAGCCCAGGGACCCGGCGAAGAAGGCCAGGGTCTGTTTCGGTGTGAGCGAGGTATCGAAGTAGACGGTGGTGTTCACCGGAAGGTCTTCCCGCCCGGGAACCTGACTGACCGTTCCGACCACGCGGCTCCCCGGAGGCAGCTTGATCCCGAAGTCGGCAGGCACCCGTCCCAACAGCACTTCCGTGCGGGTGCCGCCCCCGAGGCCATCGGAGTTGAAGACCCGTTGCAGGAGGTCCGTGGCGGTGGGCGTTGCGGGTGTGGACTGCGCGAGCGCGGGCGTGAACGCCAGCAGACCCAGCAGGGTCAGCGTTTTGAGGGACATAGGCTCAGCTTGAGGCGCACTCGCTGACCGGGCATGAGAACACCTCGTCCCTGAAATCGCTCAGCCTGGTGCCCTCCGCCCATTCCCAAACCGCGGAGCAGACCTCCGGCCTGGTCCACACCGGGTCTTGAACGAGCGTCGGGTAAACGAACGGCTGGACCCTCCTTCCCCGGGCATAAGGATCAACCCGAGGGAAGGGCCACACCTTCAGCCCCGTTTCTGCATGGCGAAGTTGATCAGCAGCAGCAAGACCGCGTGCTTCCTGCTTTCGGAAAGCCCGTCCCCCGTCATCCAGCGGTACACCACGTCCTCAAAGAGGGAGATCAGGCTGGAGTCCCCACCGCCCACCACCAGGGCCATCAGCTCATCCTCCGTCATCCCGGCTGGGGGTGTGCCGTCCCGCCCAAGGGTCTCTTCGAGCAGGCGGCGGAGAGCCTGCACCTGCTGGGCTCGCTCCTGGGCCTGCTGCTGCGCTCCCTGAGCCGGGAGAATACCCTTGGCCCGCGCGTGGTCCATGATGACCTGGGCGTCAGCCTGGACCGAGGCCAGCACCCGCCGCGTCACCGGATGCTCGACCCGCACGAGACCGAGCAGGATGTGGGGGGTGGACGTGATGGGGGACCTCAGCGCCCGCGCCTCCTGTGAGGCGGCTTCCATGACCTGACGGGCTGGAGGCGTGATCGCTGGAGCCTCGTTCATGGCCCCTCCCGGGCCGGGGAGAGTCCACGCCCTGACCTGTTCGCGCATCCGGTCGAGGTCGGCGCCCAACCCGAGCAGCACGTCACGTCCCCCGCCCTCGACCCGCATCAGCCCGAGGAGGAGATGTTCAGGCCCCACCTGAGCGTGCCCCAGCCGGTTCGCCTCCTCCCGGGCGAGGTGGAAGGTCAGCCGGGCCTGGTCGTCGTAGCGATTCACGGCACCACCAGCGGCAGGGCAGGAAAGGAGGTGCGGTAGTGGGTGTCGTCGAGCGTGACCAGGGTGGCCCCCAGCGAGGCGGCGTGCGCGCCGATCAGGAAGTCGGCCAGGATGCGCCGGGGCCGACCCCCGCCAGACTTCACCCGCCGTCGGGCGTAGGCGCTGTACGCCCGACCGCTGCTCTGCCAGATGTCCTCCGTCGTCTCCCAATCCACCCGAATGCGCCCCCGCGTGAGGAAGGCGTCGAGGTGACTCTGGGTGTTGCCCGGCGCCGCGAGCAGTTCGGCGTAGACGCTGCCGTGGATGAGCAGCGGTCCGGCCCGCCGCAGGCTGCCCAGGGTCGCCGAGATGACGGCGGCGGTGGGCTCGGCGGCCAGCAAGGCGCTCAGCACATTGGTGTCGATGCAGTAGGTCACTCCCCGCCTTCCCCGTCGCGCATCTCCCGCCAGTAGGTCTTGGCGTCCTTGGGCAGGGGAGGCAGGGTGCCAATGAAGGCGTCGAAGGGGTTGTCCTCCTCAGGGGGGACCAGGGTGATGGTGTCGCCCTCAATCTCAAAGATCAGGTCGTCCCCCTGCTTGAGCCCCAGCCGCTCGCGCACCTCGCGCGGCACTGTGACCTGTCCCTTGCTCGTCAGCTTGGCGACCACCCGCATCTCGACCTCCTTACAGAGGAGTCTACTTGTAAGGCAAACCGAAATCTAGAGGTATGCGGGAAACAGAGATTTCCCGCAAGATGAGGGGTAGAGGCCCTCGGAAGATCGAGGGCGTACAGCACGGCGAAAACCTCTCCTACGACTTGATGGCGCTGAAACCTACGCCGGGAGACTTGCGGGAAACTGAGTGATCAAGTCCTTGCAGCTCGGGCAGCTTTGGCCTTGCCACGACCCTTGGGCTGAGCCTTAGCGGCACCCCTGGTGGCGGCCCGGCTCTTGCCGAGCGTCTGTCCCTTCTCGAAGCTGGACTGCAACCGGCGCCGGGTCTCCTCCGCCAGCGCCTTGAAGTCGAGCTGTCCCGACTCGATGGCTTCGAGGCTCGGCCTGACCTTGCCACTTCCCCGGCTGGGGGAGGCCGCGAGGTCCTGGTTCGTCTGCTCAAACCACCGCTCGAACTCGGGCGTCACCTCGAACAACATCTCCCTCGTGTCGCGCTGGTAGGTGTCCTCGGCACCCCGGCGGCGGAACTGCTTGGGAATGGTGAAGCGTTCGGACAACTGCGCCGCCTCGAACTTCCCTTCCCGTACCGCCTCGCGGAAGAGTTTCACGAAGGTGTCGCTGCGTTGAGGGTTGTTCAACTCTTGAAGCTGCTCGCTCAATTTCTTGTAAGCCATACCCACAGTTGTAAGTGTTTCCCAGCAGAAGAAGCAAGGGACGCTCCTTGAGCGGGCCTCCCAACACGTACACAGGGGGCAGCCCATGACCCACCACTACCACTTCCTGCACTCATTCAACACGTTCGGTCATTGTGAAAGGAAATGGAAGGAAACAGGGTCAATACGTCTTCCCCAATTATGCAGTCCTGCGTCGTGGACCGTTATGCTGCGTCAGCTAGACTCCTGGCACCACCGCCAGCGCCTGCCACTCCACATCATTTCTGGTGAAGCCCATGTCCAATCAAGTCCAGATTCAAGAGATTCCCACGGCCCAGGAGCCCGTGGGGCGGTGGTGGCCCTGGGTCCGGTGGCTGTTCATCCTGATCTCCCTGGGCCTCCTGGCCGTCATCCTGCTGCCGCTGCTGCCGGGCTCATGGCGCCGCCCCGTGTATGAGGTCCGGGACGGCGAGATCGTCGCGCGCTCCATCGCGGCCTCGCGGGTCATCCCCGCCGACACGGAGGTCCTCCAGGTTCCCCTTCAACGTCGCCGCAAGATCGTGGGTTCCAGCCGTCCGGGGTACGTCGTGGGCCGCTTCGATCTGGCGAGGTACGGGCAGGCGGAAGTCTTCGGTGACGGCTCAGGCCGCACCCTGCTCTTCCTGACGCGGCCCCGGCCCACCGTCCTGACCCCCGCCGATCCCGAGGCCCTGCTCCGGGTCTGGCGAGCGGGCGACTCGGGCACGTTCTTCCCCGCCCGGCATCCGACCCTCGGCCCAAGCGATGGGCTGGCCCTCGTCATCCTGGTTCCACTCCTGGTATTTTTCCTCCGCCAGCCGCGCTTGAAGTACATCCTCACCCCACAGGCCCTCCTGGTCCGGACGGCGTGGCGTTCCCTGCGCTTCCCGCGTGGGGCTACGAAGGTGGAGTTGACCCCAGAGCCGCTTGGGCTGCGGCTGTTCGGGACGGCGATACCGGGTTACTACACCGGGACGTTCTCCATCAAGACAGCAGGCGGGGGGAGAGTGCAGGCGCTTGCCACCGCTGCCCGGCCACAACAGGCCGTGTTGCTCAAGTTGGACGGGCAGACGTACTACCTGACGCCGCGCGACCCGGAAACCTTCGTCCGACTGCTTGATCCACATCACCCTTCCAACACGTCCACAGTTCCAACGTGAGCTGCATCGAGCCGACACCCCCGTCGGTTGCTCTGGTACGGTCAGGTATGCGTTGCCAAGTGCTCCATTCCCTCACCCTGAGTCTCCTCGCCACGGCCTCGGCTCAAGGCGGCGAGATCAGGACCCAGACGGAGGCCCTGACCCGGCTACTGGGTGCCGGGCAGCCCCAGGCTGAATGGTTCGCCCCCGAATTCCTCGCGCAGGTGCCTTTCGAGACCATCGCCGCCCAGCTCGCCAGTATTCGTCAGGCGTACGGGGCCTTTCAGCGCCTCGGCACCCTCCAAGGCCGTCCCCTCGCTGTCTTCGAGCGCGGCACCCTGATCATCACCGTCGCTTCCGTGGACGCCCAGGGCCGCCTCACCGGCTTCGGCGCCGTCCCCGGCCCTGCTTCGAGCAGCACCCCCTCCACGGCGCCCACCCCGGCCCAGCGGGACGCCATCCTTCAGACCCTGACGCGGGTGTTTCAGCCGGAGACGGTGGACCCGGCCCTGTTCGCCCCCGAGTTCCTCGCCGCCGTTCCCGTGACGGCAATCAACGAGCAGCTTGCTGCCGTCCGGGCGCAGTTCGGCGCCTTCGTGCGGATCGACCTGACCGGGCAGGTGCCGCAGGTGGTCTACGAGCGCGGGGCCCTGAACGTCACGGCCTTCCGGGTGGACGCCGAGGGTCGCATCACGGCGCTGGCGATTGCCCCCGTCACACCCCAGGCCACCTTCTCCTCGCTGGACGAGGCACGATCTGCTTTCGCCGCCCTGCCGGGGTCGGTCAGCCTGCTCGTGCGCGAGGTGGACACGGGCCGGACGCTGGTGGCCCTGAATCCCTCCCAGTTGCTGGCGGTCGGCTCGACCTTCAAGCTGGCGATTCTGGGGGAGGTGCAGGCCCAGGTGGCACGCGGCGAGCGGGCCTGGACGGACGAGGTGGCACTCACCGACGCGGACAAGAGCCTGCCCAGCGGCACCTTGCAAGACGCCTCGGCGGGCAGCCGCTACACCCTGCGTGACCTCGCCACCCGGATGATCGAAGGCAGCGACAACACCGCCACCGACCTGCTGCTGCGCGTGGTCGGGCGGGCAGGGGTCGAGGCACGGCTGGGGCAGAGCGCGATGCCGAGTACCCGGGAAGCCTTCGCGCTGAAGAACCCGGCCAACCTGGAGTTGCTGCGCGCCTACCGCTCGGCGGGTCTGGACCGTGCGGCGCGGCGGGTGGTGCTGGCTCAGGCTGCCGTCGCCCCCTTACCCAACGTGGGCGTCTTCACCCGTGGGCCGGTCGCGCGGGACGTGGAATGGTTCGTGAACACCGAGCGGCTGTGTTCACTCATGGCCGATGTGGCCGACCTGCCCGAGACGTCCCTGAATCCCGGTGTGGCGACGGCGAGAGACTTCGCGCGGGTGAGTTACAAGGGAGGCAGCGAGGGCGGGGTACTGAACCTCACGACGCAGGTCACCAACAAAGCGGGGCGCCAGTATTGCGTGAGCGCGACCTGGAACGACGCCCGCACCCTCGACGAGGCGCGCTTCTTCTCCCTGTACGGCGGCGTGCTGGGCCTGCTGCGCTGACCCTGACCTCCGCCGTCCCCTTCCCGGGCCTATAGGCCAAACCCCCTCTATTCGGGTGCCCGACTACAGCCCGAAAGGAGGGGACCTTGGAGGTGTACGCGTGAGGTCGGGTTCAGCGACACCCGGCGACCCTCTGCCTCCAGACTGGAGTGCGGGGAGATCAGCAGTGGCCGCTGCGGAGCGAGCGTCTCCCCAACGTTCTCTGCCTCGTTTCTGATCTCCCCGGGCGAGGGCTCAGCCGAGCCCTGAGTCTCCTGACCCTGGCAGGTTTCGTACGCTGGAGACATCGTGAGGGCGAGCCTGTACAGCATTCAGACGGCGGACCAGGCCTTTGAATTGCAACTCCAGCGAGATCGTCTGGTCCTGGCGTGGGTGGGCCGCCCCCCTGTCCACCTGGAGCAAGGCCAGGGCATGCACACGACCGTGGGTATCACTGGCGTGGGCGTCCCTTACTTCGGGTGTCGTCGGGTCGTGTTCCTTGATGGCGAGTTACACCTCCTCGATCCGACAGGCGCGCCGCTCTCCTTCGAACGCGCCCCTGATGGACTCCAGTTCCAACAGGCCCTGCGCCAGTTTCCGGCGGCTGACGCCCGGAGGTTTGCGGAGGTCGCTTCGCAGCAGTTGGAGACCTTCTGGCGCCGTCCGGGCTGGTGGCGCTGGTGGACGCGACGGCGCTGGCAGTTTCCCTTTACCCGGACGGCTCGTCGGCTGGGGTGGCTGTACGATCACAGCGGGTTGAGATGGCTCCACCTGACCTTGAACCGGCTGTTCAGGCGACCCCCCGACTGAAGCAGGAACCTCCTGGCCGTGGGACCCCGAGCCCGTCGCCATCTTCGATGGGTCGTCTGGTGCCGCGCCAGGTGAACCCCAAGTGGTGAGGAATGACCTCTTCATCCCTTGGAAGCAACTGTGGGCGTCAGTTCCTGAAGGCCAGGCTGGCGAGTTGCGCCGAGTACCGTCCTGGGGCGTCTTCTCGTAAGGTCAGCACGCCCGTCACCTCGTTCTTGTCCTGATCAGTAAAGCGCCAGAGGCTCGTCACGGTCTTGCCCGCCGTGTTCTTGGCGAGCGGCGTCCACCCGGCGGCCTGGAGTTGTGCGCCGTACGCGTCGAGGAGTTGCGCGGCGCTCAGGGACGATTGGATGGAAGCGGAGCTGGTCCAGCTCCCACCGCCGCCGCCCGCACCGTTCGGCTGCACGGTCGTGCCGCTCGGCGGGCGCAGCGCCGGGAGGTTGGTCGGATACTCGCTGCCCCGCCTCTCCTGAAACTGAATTTGCTCGCGGAGATTCCGGTCCTTACTCAGATTCAGGGTGACCCGGGTGACCGTGCCCACGCGCCTGATCTGGGCGGCGAACCGGAGCTGCTGCTCCAAGCGGTAGGACCACAGCGCCTCAGGATTCTCCGCCCCCTGGAAGCCCCCCGCGAAGGACGGACCGAGCCCCCCCGGGAAGGGCGTCCACCCCAGCGCCCGGAGCGAGGCTTGCAGGGCCGCCTGCACCTGCGCGGGGGAGGCCGAGCTGTCGAAGTAGACGCTCTGGGAGTTGGGGAAGTCGGGGGTGTTGCTGGTCCGGATCACACTGCCGATCAGTCGGCCTGAGGGAACGCTCGGCAGTGGTCCGAGGGGTTGAGGCGGAAGCTGGCCGACCAGGAGCCGGGCCTCCACGGTGATGGGGCCGAAATCATCGCTCAGGGCGCGCCGGGTCAACTCCCGCTCTCGGGCAAGGTCGGCCGGAGAGGGGACGGGGGCCGTCTGAGCGAGTGCGCCGGATACAGCGAGCAGGGCCACCAGGAATAGGCGACGGTTCATGCAACCTCCGTGAACTGGCCGGGGGAGGGGACTGGAGCGGAGCCAGTTCAGCTTCACGCTATCCAACCTCCCGCTGATTTCCGGCTGACTTTCGCGCTTGCCGCGGGAACGGGTTGGCCGGTGGCCTTCCAGGATGGGCACTTTTGTCGAGGACCGGTCGGGTGACGGGCTAAGGTGACCTATGCCAACTTGCACCCGCCTCGCGCCGCTCCTTCTTGCGGGCCTCCTGAGCGCCTGCGGCTCCCTGCCCATCGAGTGGCCGTATAGGAGCAGGAGCCCCTGCACCTCCTCCTACCAGCGGCCGGACTGGACTCGCTTGAGCGCGGAACTGGAGCAGGCCCAGGCGCGTTGGACGGCGGCTGACCTCCACACCTACGCCTACACCCGCACGGTCTGGAACTTCGCCGGGGAGTTCGTCACGCGGGTGGACGTGGAGAACGACGTAGTGGTGCGTGTGCGCGACGAGCAGACCGGGGCGCCCCTGGGCACGGACTATGCCTTCACCATCGACCACCTGTTCGCCCAGCTTCACACCGCCGTGACCCAGGCTCAAGCCAACGCGCAGTCCTGCCTGCTCCTGACCGTGACGTATGACGTCTCGCTGGGCTTCCCCACCCTGATCGACACGGCGGACCTCACTGAGGGCTTGCAGGACGCCTTCGGCACGCAACGCCTCTCGGGGCTGGACCCCCGGTCGCCCTGATCCCCGGTGGTGAGGGCAGCAAGGTTCGGTGACAAGGGAGACGGGACGGCTGCCCGACACGTCATGTCCCGGTCACCCGGGGCCGCTAGCGTGAGGCCATGCCCCTGAACCGCGCGGCGTTGCTGCTGGCCGCCCTGACCGCTGCCGTCCTGTCCGGCGTCTCCTCAGCCCTCCAGCTCTCGCCAATTGGGACTGCCCGCATCGACGGTCACGCCGCAGGTACCTTCTCCACCCTCAACGACCCCTCCGGCTTTGCGGGCGGGCTGGCCTGGGGGCCGGACGGCACCGCTTACACCCTGGACGGTGCACGGGTGCTGTACCGCTGGAACGTGCAGACCGGGCGACCCGTGGCCCGCACCGTGCTGGTGCCGCCTTCCAGCCTGCCGAATGCGAGAGCGAACTTCGGGCCCAGATTGCGGCTGGACGGCTACCGTGCGGACGGCGGGGTGCTCAAAGGTCCGTTCATCCGCGTGCAGGGCTACGCAAAGGGCCAGCCCTACCAGACCGCCTACACGCTGCGAGCCGACGGTCGGGCCGTGCTGGGCGACATGTGCGCCCGCGCGGTAGGGCGTTCCGGGGGCTGTGCGGGCGGATACAGCGTGACGGTCCTCCCCGGCCCGCAAGGCCGGGCGACGTTGCGCCTGGAGGGCCGAGAAGGGCCTATGACCGAGATCACCCTCCCCGCCGGGCGGGTGCTGGACGTCGAGCCCTCGCCGGACGGCGCCCGGGTGGCGGCCCTGCGCAGCGTGTCGAAGCGCCAGTATGACCCGAGCGCCCCCCTGTTCCTGGACGTGGCGACGAGGGACGGGAAGGTGGTGTCCCGGCAGGTGCCGGGGAGCTTCGGGGTGGAACCCAGCGGGGAGCCCCAAGTGCGCTGGGTGGACGCCGGGCGAATCCTGACCGCCACGCCCCGGGCGACTTCCAGCACCTACAGTCCCAGCGGGCAGCAGGTCAGCCTGTGGGGTCTGAGCGGTCAGTCGCCCCGCTGGACGGTGGGCAGGGGAGAGTTGCGCGACGCCGTGCCCTCGCCGGACGGCACCTTGTTCCTGACCGTGCGCGGCGGTAGCGTGCCGGAACTCCGCCGCGTGTCGGACGGCACGTTCGTGCGGTCTCTCGGGGCGGCGGTCACCGCGTCCGTGCCGAGGCCGGGAGGGGGTGCGCTGCTGGCCCTCGACACCGGGAACGGGCAGGGGGAGTTGAGAACGGTTCGCCCAAGTGGGCAGGGGCGGCGGCTGGGCGGACCGGGGCTGGAGGGCGTGACCGAGGTGGCCGTGAGCCCGGACGGACGCTTCATCGCCACCGCCCGCCCGGGAAGTGTGGCCGTGCTCGACCGCGTCGGGCGGACCCTGCACACCCTGGCCCTGCCACCGGAGTCATACCGGGTGGACCTGGCCTTCTCCGGGCCCAGGACGGTGTTCGCCCGCTTCGAGGACGCGGGAAGCGGCAGTGGATGGCAGAGCCGCACCTGGGACGCGGTGACGGGCCAGGTGCTGAGCCAGGAGGCCAACACGCGCCCGGTGGGGACCCTGCGCCTGCGGGCTGAGGATCGGCGGCTTCCCAGCAGCGCGTTCCAGTCGCGGTTGAGAGCGACCGGACCGGACGGCCAGACCCTGTGGCAGGAGGCGTGGCGACGGGACGACCGCCCGTATTTCGTGCCCAGCCCAGACGGGCGCGCGGTGGTGCGAGGGGTGTCACGGCCCATCAAGGAGCAGCTTGAACAGGTCGCCTTGTATCTCTACCGCCTGGACCCGCGGACCGGGCAGGCCAGCCCCGGCCTGACCCTGCGAACCGGCGACCCGAAGGAGGCGTACCGGGGGCTGAGCCTGCTGGACTACGCGCCGAACCGCCGCCTCGTGCTGCTGGGCGAAGGGTCGGGGGATGGGTGCGGTGGGGCCTTCTACGGCCTGCACCTGGCGGACCTGGAGGCCCGGCAGGAGGTGAAGCTGCCCGCGGCCCTGACCTCGGGGCTGACACGCTATTTCGGCTGCGGCCAGCCGGTGCCGCAACCCACGGCGGCCTTCACGCCGGAAGGGAACGTGCTGGTGCGGGACGGCAATACCTTGAACTGGTGGCGCTGAGGTGTTGGACGGGGCTCCAACGGCCACGTGGATCGGCAGGTCATGACCGGACGGGAGCCGCGCGGGCGATGGCGGACACGCTTCCCCCCGCCCTATGCGAATGGGAGGCCCATCGGCAGGCCTCAGCTTCGCCGCGGGCGGCCTCGGCGCGACGCCCGTCCCCCCAGGTGGGAGACCCGACCACTCCCAAACTGAAGGCCACGGAGAGCAGCGTGACCACTAACCTTGAACGGCGGACCTGGCTGAGGCCCCTCCCCAGATGGGGCCGCGTTGCCCCTCCCACTCACGTAGCCTGAGTGGAGTGGCCCTCACCTCCCGCCTACTCTTCATCGTCCTGCTCGGAGGGGTGCTGCTGTGGGGAGGAAGCAGGCTCCAGCATCCCGTCCCTCCTTCCATCGTCCGTCCACTGGAGGTCACCGCCACCCAGGCTCGAAAGGTCGAGCGGCAGTGCGCGGCTGACCTGCGACGCCGGCTGAACATGGAGGCGCTGCTCAGCGGCGAGATGGGTCCGGCATACCTGGCGGAGACGACGGACCAGGCGGGCACGGTAATCTGGAAGCTCACCGGCAGAACGCGAACGGCGCGGTTCTACGCGTGTCGGGCAGAAGAGCAAGGCGAGGTGCTGCGCGTGCTGGAGACCCGTTTGCTGGAGTGACCCACCGTCCCGTGAGTGCCCTTTGCGCAAGCCGAGGCGGCCCCCATCCCTGTTCTGGGGGCGGCGGATGGGCGACGACGCGTGACGCCCCACCGGCGCTCCACCTCATAATGTTCCTGCACCGGCTGAGGCCATTCCGCTCAGGGCATGACGACGGGATAGACCCCCGTGACCTGCGCCCCGCTGCTCGCCCGCCACCTCGCCAGGGTGGCCGCCTCCATCCCCTCGCTGGACCCGACCGACAGCCTGAAGCTGCCCCAGTTGGGGGTGTTAAACGTCACGCGGGTTGTCCCGGTCTCCACGCGGGTGGTGCCTCCCGTCGCGCCATCCGGCACGTCCTTGTAACACCAGGCCTGCACGTGGATGGGCTGGCGGCGGGGCACCCAGTACGTCGGGAGATAGGGCGGGGTCTCCCGGATTCTGCCTGTCGTCGGGTTGAGGGTGATTTCGCCGCTGACGCCCAACGTCTCGTCCTGTACGCGGAGGGTGGTGCACTCAGCGCTGAATGGCGTGGTGCTCCTCGGCTGGTACAGCACGGCGGTCATGTCGCCGCTGTTCATGCACGAGTTGAGGCTCAACGCGATGGGCAACAACAGGAGGGCTCTTCTCACGATCTTCTCTGGATACCAGCTTTTCGTCCACGCAGGGGCGAAAGTTGACGGGTCGGTGGTCTCCGAACCGCGAACGGGCCGTTCTTTGGGGGTGGAAGTCAGGACTCCTCCCCCTGTCCGAGCGGCGTGTCAACTTCGTTCACCCTCCCCGAGCTGAGCCGATAGGGTGAGGCGGTGAACTCCACCCCCCTTCTGCTGTTGGTTCCACTCCTCCTCGCCGGGTGCAACAAGTGGTTGCCCTCCACCTGCGCGGCCGGGTCCATCGTCGGGATGATCAAGATCGACTCCGCCGTCTTCAGCACCACGGGCACAGCCATCCCCACAGTCTCCATCCGCAATGTGACGCTGAATGGCAAGCCCGTCACGCCCTGGGAGGCGGCAGGATACTCCGGCAGTGTCGGTGGACAACTCACCGGCATCCGGGTCGAGGAGGACCGGATCGCCTGCACCACCGCATGTAGCTTCGGCGCTCCCGGGCAGTACAGCTTCGATGTGAGCGCCCCCGGCGCGGTCACCCAGAAGGTGAACGTCATCATCCCCGGGCGGCCTGCCGGCGGAGGATGTGGTGGGGTCACGACAGGAACGCCGGTCGTCCTCCACCTGAAATTCGATCCCGAGCCGTAAAGTCTTCCACCTCCAGGATTGGGGGACGCCCTGAGGAAAGGCGGGCCCAGCTCCCCCTCGGGTCAGAAGCTGTAGGTGGACCAGCCCTCGCTCCCCGTGTCGTCCGGGCGAAGCTGCATGACCTCCAACTGCCCGTGCCACCGCCCGGTCTCCAACTGCGCGATGACCAGGGTTCCCCGCGTCTCGCCGCCCGGTTCCGGGACGTGCCAGGTACTCGTTCTCAAAGCATCCTCACCGACCTCCGCGGCCCGCTTCCAGCCCTGCCGCTCCAACTCCCCGGCGTAGTGGGCGTGCAGTCCCAGCGTGGTGCCGGGACCCAACACCAGGGCGGTCGACCGGGTATAAGCCACGGCATTGGACGCCCCGCTGCCCCCACCCAGCAGCCGGACCGTCACCCGGGACGGGGCAGGCAACCGTGGGGGCTGGAGCAGCACGCCGCCCGGGGGTCCGGCGTGGTGGGTATAGGCGTGCCCACGGTCGATCCGCAGCGCCAGGGCCACCCCCTCGGGGTGTTCCTGTGTCTGGATGAAGGCCACGCTGCGGGCCGCGTGGTGAACGAACATCTGCGGCACCTCGGCCTCCGGCGGCACAGTCCAGTCCGGCTCCACCTCGGGAAGAAACCCCGCCGGACGCGGGAAGGTTGGGCGTACGCCCTCCCAGCCCGCTGCCTCCAGGTTCGCCCGAAGGGTGCGCTCGGCTTCCTCTACTTGGAGAACCGGCTCGAAGAACACCCAGGCGGAGTACCCGTCCGGGGAGGGGGACACGTTTTCCAGGCTGCCCACCAAGCCCAACTCCTCAAAGGATGGCAGGGGTGCGGGGCAGGACTGCGGCTTCTGGTTGGGAAGAAGGCTCATCTGGGCGCCGAAGCCGCCGAATTGCTCCTGCACGGCGCGGCGCAGCACATCGAGGTCCTGGTAGGGCATAGGTTTCGCCACCCTACCTCTTCCGTGCCAGGAGAGAGGAGACAAGTGCAGGCGCGTCCCGGTGCCCGAGTCGGCATGCCCGTCACGGGCTTTCCCGCCGCACGGGGAGAGCATTCCTGCGAAGCGCAGTCACCCAAAGTTGGACGCGGCGGCTCACCTGGTTCGCTAGCGTGACGTCATGCCCAAACGTCTGCTGCTCTCGGCGGCGCTGTTCGCGCTGCTCTCCACGCCCGCCCTGGCCCAGGCCACCCCGCCCACCCCCGAGCAGGCTGCCCAAGTGATCGAACGCCTGCTCCCGGGGGTGGGGGACCCCAACGTCGAGAACGAGATTACCTATGGCACCCTGCCTCCCTCGCTCCCCCTGCGGCTCGACGGGCGCTTCGAGGTGCTTGCCGCCCTGCGGACCACGACCAACCGGGGTCAGTTCGTCACCCACCGCATCTTCCTCCGAACGGACCTGCCCGCCGATCAGGCGCAGGAGGCGCTGCGGCGCGTCCTGACAGGAGGGGGCTGGAGGGCACTCCCCGGGCAGGGCCAGCCGTTCGGCTTCGTCTCCCCGCAAGCCCCCTCCTCCAGCGCCTTTTACCGGGAGGGCGAGCCCAACTTCATCCTGAATGCCAATTCAGCCGAGCGCGGGGGAAAGACCGAGCTGGATCTCAACCTCAACGTGGTCCCGCGGGAGCAGATCGAATCGTTTCAGCGCCTCATCTTCAGCGTGCCGCGTTCCAGCCTGCCGTCCCTCAAACCGCTGCCCGGGGCGACGATCCGGGTGGGGTACACGCAGAACTTCCCCAACGGCACCCTCAGCAGCGCCCACGTGCAGACGGACCGCAGCGCGAACGAGGTCTTCTCGTTCTACTCGGCGCAGCTCAAGGCTGCCGGGTGGAAGGCGCGCACGGACACGACGGACGGGCCGCTGCGGGTGGTGACCTACAGCCTCACGGACCTGAACGGCCGCGAGGCGCTGGGCACGCTCGGCCTCCGCCCCTGGGAGAAGGAGGGCGGCTACGTGCTGACCGTCAGCGTCCAGGGCTTTAAGCCGTGACGGAAAGAGCGTCTACCCGGAGAGCCGAAGGGTCCGTGACGGCCTGGACTGTCCTGGCCCTGCTCGTCACGGTGGCCCTTCTCGGGTTCACGCTGCTCGACACAGGCGCGTCCGGCAACCTTGGTCTCGCCTTTGACAGCGACCGGGTATACCCACCGCTCGACCGCGTGCGGTATTCGCTGGCCGCCCTGACCTACCTACACGGGGATCAGGTGCTGACCGGGCCCCACCGCGCCCTCCCCCTGGCCCTGGGCTGGCTGACCCTGCACACCCTGCTGATGTGGCTCGCCTGGAAGCGCTGGGCCGTCACCCGGGCCAGGCGGGCGCTGCATGTCGGGGGCCTGGCTCTGGCCCTCACCGTGGTGGGCGGAGGCGCCATTCTGGAGGTGGCGCAGGCCCAGCACAACCGGCTGCTGGCTTCGCCCACCATTGGTCTGGACACGCCGGTTCACTGGGTCCAGGCGTCGCCGCTGGCCCTCGCCGCCTGGTCGTGCGGCCGCTGGAACACGAACGGCGATCACCCCGGGTGTCAGGACCGGTGGACCTCAACCTTCCCGAATCCCAACCTCTGGGCCCTGGTCGGCACGTTCGCCTCACTGGTGGCAGGACTGATCGGCCCCCGCTCCGGGAAGCAGACGGCGCTGTCCTGACCACCGCGCTCATGGGCCGTCAGGCCGTGCCCGGCAGACTGGGGTCATGTGGCTGCTCTCGCTCGTGCTCGCCGGTGGCTTAGGCACGGCCCCGCTGCCGTCCCCCGAACGGCTGCTCTACCCCAGCAACGAGGAACGCCTGACGCACTGTCTCACGCCCCGCGCCGAGCCGACCGACGCCCAACGGCGGGCACTGCGTGAACGCACCGGGAACCGTCAGGTGTTCTTCCTGCCGCCCGCCCAGTCATTGCGCGGGGCCTGTACCCTGACTGACCCGAGGTATCCCCTGGTGGCCGAGGCGGCGCGGGAGTTCGAGGAGCGCCTGCGTTCCGGTCAGGCCCCACCGGCCCTCGTCGCCGTCACGCTGATGGCCCCGATCCGGGACTTCGCCGAGGTCGGGAGGTGGCGAGCCTGGCTGGTGCTGCGCGACGGCTTCGGGCAGGAGGTGCTGAGATGGCCCGCACGCACCGGGATGACCCGACAACTCGTGCCGGGCCAGGGGCTGTCCATCTTGATCTTCGACCCGCCGGGCCAGGAACAACGCCCTCTGGTGCGGCGGGCGACGTCCCTGTGGGTGGAGGTGGACTGGAGTGACGGAAAGGGACCCCGGCGCTACGATGCGCGGGCTCTGCCGCAGATGTGAAGAGGGGCGGGCCCGGGAAGGAGGCGAAAATGAACTTGATCTGGCAGCTCGCCGTCTGCCTGCCGCTGTGTCTTACGGCCTGCCACCCCACGGAAACCCGCTGCTCCCCTGCTCAACCCCTGCTGGTGACCGCCATGAACCTCGCTTCCCCCGCTGACCTCACGGCCGTGCTGACCCGGCTGGAGGCCTGGTACGCACAACACGTCCCCGCCGTGCACGCCACCCTGCGCCCCGGCGTGACCGAAGCCGAACTGGATGCGTTTGAGGCACGCAACGATCTCCGACTCCCGCAGGCCTTCCGCACGCTGTACCGCTGGCACGACGGTCAGGACTGGTCCGTGGGTGGGGTCCTCGGGCTGAGCTTCATGCCGCTGAACGAGGTGGAGTGGACCCGGCAGATGTGGCGTGAGATCGCCGAGGGCGAGACGGCCGATATGAATATCTCCATCTACACCGTCTCCCATCCCACCGGGGCGATCCGCGAACAGTACGCCCAGCGCGACCTGCTGCCATTTCTCTCGGACGGCGGGGGGAACCACGTCGCGCTGGACCTCGCGCCGGATGTGCGGGGGCGAGCTGGACAGGTAATCACGACCGGGCGGGACGAGACGCACCGGTACGTCCTGGCCTCTGATCTGGAGGGCTTCCTGCGGGAATACCTGGCACGTCTGGAAGTCGGGCAGGTCACCGTCGAGAAGCTGCCCGGCTACGAGGGGGAGATGTGGGGTATCCGGCTGCACGATGAGGCGGGACCGCGGGAGGACGGGTATTACCGGCTGGCCGACCTGTACCCCGGCTTCGGCGCCTCGCCAGCCCGGGTGGTCCAACCGCATCCGCAGGAGAACGATCCTATGCCACTTGAACGCTCCCTGGACCGTCTCGACGCCTGGCTCGCCGAGCATTATCCCGACCTGCTGGCGTCCCTGAAGCCAGGGGCGGACGAGGCGGACCTGCAAGCGGCTGAACGGCGTCTGGGTCGTCCCTTGCCGGAGGAGGTCAAGGTGTTCTACCGGCGTCACCGGGCCTGGGGTAAGTTGTTCGGGGCAACCAGCATCCCGGTGGGTGAACTGGGGCGGGCGGACCCCGAGGAGTTCGGTTCACCGGACGCGCCGGGGAACGTGGTGCCGTTCAATCCGTACCCACGACCCACGACGGCCCGGGACTGGCTGCCGCTCTGGCAGGCGGAGCAGGGCTTCATCGGGGTCAACCTGGCCCGCTACGGTGAAGTCCTGACGTTCGGGAAGGCGGCCAGACCACGCTACGTGCTGGCCGAGAACCTGACCCGCTTCCTCGACCGGTACGTGCGGTGGCTGGAGGCGGGCCTGCTACGGCGGGACGGGCTGACGCTGCGGGTGCCCGATGCCGTGGGCGAGGACGGGACGAGCGGGACGACGGACCTGTTTCCCGGCTTTGGTGCCGCTCCCGCGCTTCGGTGACGCTGCCCCCTGGATCAGGGACCCGGCGGCTGGGAGCAACCCCGGGTCCGGTGGGAAGGCGTCCCTGACTGCGGGTGAACTGGGGCACTGGCGGCAAGTCGTGCACAGCGGCGCGCTGGCTCTGTCCATGAGGTGGATGAGCACAGTCCTGGCAGGAGACAAGCTTCCTCTTGTTTGTGATGTAAAGCACTAAAAGTGCAGTACAGATAAGGCCGACCTGGAAGTGGCGAACGATCCGCTCCGGGGACGAGGACGGGGTGGGCGAGGGCAGCCGCGAACAGTTCAAGACCTGGCCGGCAAAGAGGAGAGTGTGAAGTGCTGGCCTGCGCCGGCCGCTCTCGGCGGCCTTGTGGCGGGACTGTCACCCAAAACTCCAAAAGGTGCCCTCAGTCGGCCGTCAGCTTCACTCGCCAGACTGGAGTTGCACCCATGACTCCTCTCACCCGGTTGGCGGCCGTCACGTTCCTGACCTCCCTCTCCGCAGCCCTGGCCGCCTCCCTCAAGGCGCCCGCGCTCCCGGCCACCCCCTTCTGCCAGGCTTACCACTGCGCCCTGATCGGCACCGTTCCCATCCGCCCCGACTTCCAGCTCGACCTGTACACCCTCCAGGACGCGAGCCTGGCAGAACTGCGGGTGTGGCGCGACCGGGACGGGGTGCCCGGTGCGGCCTACGTCCTGCACAACCCTGTAGACGTGACCGAGACGAAGCTCCCCGTGATCGCGCAGTTCCTCTCCGCCGCGACGGGGGTGCCGATCACCCCGCGCGACGTGCGGCGGGCCTGGAGCGCGACCGAGGCCGAGGCCCGCGAGGCGGAGGCCGCCTACACCCCCGTGCTGGTCGTTCACTTCATGCACGGCGAGATGCCCTACACCCTGCACGTGGTCCGGGACTTCGTGGAGACCAACCGCACGCCGGACTGGGCCCATACCTTCCGGCTGTACAAGAGCCAGGCGATCCCACAACTGTTCAGCGTCGCGCCCGACCCGTGGGGTCAGAAGCCCGTGCTGAGTGACCTGCTTGAGCATCAACGGGCGGGCTACACCCTCGACCGCTGGCTGGACCTGACGCCCACCCAGCGCGCGGCCTTTGAGAAGCTGGTGGCCCAGGACGCGGCGTTCGTGCAGGCGGGGACGCCGGTCGGCGCTTCCATCCAAATGGACCCCGCGGCCTTCAACGCCCGCCTGAAGACCTTCTTGCGAACGCAGGACGAGCAAGTGCGGCGGCTCCTGGGGGCGCAGTACCCGAACTTCCGCGCCTGGGTCCGCACGAACTGGGCGGGACATCAATGACCGTCGTCTCTCCCAGAGGCAACCGCCGCGTTCGCGCCGCCAACCCACATGGACGTGTTCAACCTGCCCCCGGCCAGGCGTACCGGTCGTGACCGCGCGAGGGTGCCGGGTAAACCAGGAGGCCACCCGGCTGGGCGCATTCGGGGTGTTCGCGCGGGTGGGCCGGGGTCGGCGCGAACGGGAGGACCCTCGAACGCCACACTTGAGGCACGACACGGCCGCCCGGCCCGCTACGCTGGCGACCATGCGAACGTGGATGCTGCTGGCCCTCTGGCTGACCGGGTCGGCAGTGGGCGGCGGGCGCGAGCCTGTGAACCCCACCCCGTCCGCCGTGTTGGGTGACGGGAACCTGCTCAGCGTGGCCTACAGCCCCGACGGGCGCTGGCTGGCCACCGGGGGCGGCCGGGTGATGCTGCGCGACGCCCGCACCCGCGCCGTCACCCGGGTGTTCGACAACACGGGCTGCGCGGCGACCCGCCTGGGCTTCTCGCCGGACGGTGAGGTGCTGGGGGCGGCCTGCGGCGCCGCCGGTGAGTTCCGCTTCTGGCGGGTGGACACCGGGGCACAGGTCACGTCCGTCCGGCGGGCGAACGCGCTGGCCTGGAACTTCGCCTTCCTGCCGGGCGCACAGGACTTTGTGGGGGCCTTTTCCCAGCCGCAACTGGTGCGGGGCACCCTGGGCTCGGACGCCTTCCGGCGGGTGGGGGCCGTCCATCCACCGGGCATCAATGCGGTGGCGACCGGTCCTGGAGTCCTCGTCAGCACGGGCGAGGACGGCCGCGTCCTGGTGTCCCCGCAGCCCGCCCTGGCCCCGGTGCGGGAACTGCGCCCGGCAGGCTTCGACAACCCGGTGCGGCTGGCGGTGAACCCACAGGGCACCGTCCTGGCCGTGGGGGACGTGCGCGGCACGGTGGACCTCTACCGCCTGCGCGACCTGGGGCGGATCACCCGGCTTCCCGGCGGCGGCAAGCGTCCCCCGCCCGTGTTTGCCTTCTCCCCGGATGGGCGCACCCTCGCGGCGGAGACCGGTGGCGTGCTCTTTCTCGTGGACGCCGAGACCGGGGCCGCCAGGCGGCGCGCGGAGGTGGGCTTCGTGGAAGACCTGGCCTGGGCGCCGGATGGCGAGACCCTGGTGCTCGCCGGGCCACAGGGCACGCTGCGGGAGCTGAACGCCCGGACGCTGACGACACGCTTCGAGAACGCCCTCACCCGGCGGCTGGAGACGGACTTCAGCCGACTGGCCGTCACCCGGTCGGGAGAGCTGCTGTCCGGCACGCTGGACGGGCACCTGCTGGCCTGGGACCTGTCGAGGACCCCGCCCGCACTGGTGCGCCGCGTCCCCATTCCTTCTGGCAACTTGCCGGGTGAGCGTCCCGTCGTGGCTGCCGCCGCGGGCGACCTCGCGCTGGTGGTGGCACCCGGCACCGGGCGTGGCCTGTCCGCCTCCCTCTATGACGCGCGGTCTGGGACCCTGGGGCCGGTCCTGGGGTCGGTCGGCGGTCCAGAGGCCGCCGCCTTCTCCCCGGATGGGCGCGGGGTCGCCCTGGGCATCGGGCGGAATGTGGAAGTCCGTGGTGTCCCGGGTGGCCGCCTGCAAACCCACCTGATTGCGCGGGGCGAGGGTGGGGTGAGCCACGTGGCCTTTTTCCCGGATGGGCGGCGCGTGGCGCTGATCGTGAGTGCCTACGAGGTGCCGACCCTGGAGGTGTGGGACGTGGGGGAGAACGCCTTGCTGGGATCGGTGGGCCTGCGCCGGGGGCTGAACGACCTGGCGGTCTCTCCCGACGGGCGGCGCGTGGTGACCGTCGGTGTGGATGGCCACGCGCGAATGTGGGACGCGCGTCTGCGGGCGCTGGGATACGTGCGCGCCCACGGGAGGCCGGGCAGACCGGAGTCGGCCAACACCGTGGCCTTTTCACCGGACGGGCAGCGGTTCGCCACCGGGGGTCACGACTCCACCATCCGGGTGTGGCGCACGGCGGACCTCCGGCCGCTCGGCGTGCTGCGCGGTCACGCCTGCTTCGTGCTGGACCTGGTGTGGTTCGCCCCGCACCAGCTGGCGAGCGGGGCCTGTGACGGGACGCGCCGCGTGTGGACCGTGCATTGAGGGGGGACCTGGCGGAGGACCGCCGCCTGACGTTCACGAGACAGCATCGACTGGGAGGGCTACGGGGTGGTGACGATCTCACCTCGCCGGGTGACCCGAAAGGACAGCGGCTCGGCCACGATCACGCCCTCAGGCGTCGCGAGGGAGGCGAACGCCACGTAGTGCCCCGCGTGGAGCGGGGGGTCGAAGCGGCGCCCGAGAGGCAGTACGGTTCCCGCGACCCCCTCGGTCTGGCCGGGCAGCACCCGATGGCCCAGGCCAGCGAGCAGGCAGCCCAGGTGCGTGTCGGTCTGCCAGAGCACCTGCTCGTCCCTGACACGCACGACGCCGTACCGGAAGTCGCAGACCCCCACGACGAATTCAATGGCGGTTGGCCCGGTGTTCGTGAGCCGTAGGCTCAGCGTCAGGGCGTCCCAGGGTGGAGCCTGACGTTGGAACCTCAACACGGCCCGGTGTGGCGGAGTGAAGGTGGTGTTCTGAACCACCGGCGTCAGGTGCGCCAGGTCGGCGGGGGACGCCGGTGGACGGGACCACCCCACCCAGGCGAGCCCCACCAGCACGAGCAGGCTGGCGTACCAGATGGCTCGGCGAGCCACGGCCATCAGTTCGGCCCCTCAGGCCGAAGGGAGACATCAGCGGCCCCACCCGTGAGGGCGATCCCGGTGAGGTCCAACGGACCGCGGGAGACGCCACTGGTCAGGTCCAGGGTGAGCCGCCGCGGGAGAGACATGGTCCTAGGCTACGTGCCGGTGCTGACCGGCCGCTGAGGACAGGCGGGGGAGGTCAGGTCCGGCGCTGGGAGCGCGGTGAGGTCTGGAGCCGTGCCCGCTTATGCGCGGCAGCGAGGGGTCCAGGCCGCAGTGGACAGTCGGGATGAACCGGACGCTGGGCGGCAGACTTTCACGTGAGGCGGTCAGGCCACACCAAGAGTGAACATTGGCATCCTTCGGGGGATGATCAGGTCAGGTTCGTCCCGTAGCTTGAGGTATGGCCCGACCCCTGCTGCTGGCGACGCTCCTGATGGCCATGCCCACGTCTGCGCTCGCACAGGCCGCACCCGTCACCTTCGACCTGGTCCGGACCGTGCAGACGCCGAGCCTGGGGGCCGGGCCACTGGCCCTGAGTCCCGATGGGCGCACGCTCACCATGAACACAAGCCTCGGTTGGGCGCTGTTCGACGCGCGGACCCTCCGGCAGAAGGCGCTCGCAGCTATGGACACGCGCCGCTTTCCCGCGCCCGGGATCCAGTTCAGCCCGGAGGGGGAGCGGATTCTGTCGGACGTGGGCGGCACTGCCGCCTTCGATGCCCGCACGGGCCGCAACCTGTGGCACGCGGGCGAGGGCCGCGCCGCCTTCAGCCCGGACGGGGAACGCGTGTATCTCGCCTCGCCCACCGGAGCCCTGGCCGTTCTAGACGCCCGCACCGGACAGGTCGTACGCGGGAAGCCGGAACCCGCGGATTCCGGCAGCGTGGAGTACTACAGGAGCGGCGCGTTCTACAACCGCCCGGTTTCCTTCGCGGTCCATCCGGCGGGTAAGGTGCTGGCCTCCGGTTCCTTTGGTGGCGGCATCGTGCTGTGGAACGCGGAGACGGGGGAGAAGACCGGGACCCTCACCGACCAGCCCACCTCCTCCCGACCCACGCGAGCGGCCCTGGCGGGCAAGACCGCGCACGGCGGGCAGGTGACGGCCCTGACCTTCGCCCCGGACGGCACCCTGGTCTCCGGCGCGAACGACGGCACGGTCAAGCGCTGGGACCCGGAGACGGGCCAGAAGCTGGGTCAGGCGCTCCTCCCGGACGGGGTGCAGGCCGTGGCGCTGCTCCCTGGCAGCAAGGGTGTGCTGGTCGCTTCCGGGACGAACGTGGTGAAACTCGGCCTGCCCGACCTGCGGCGGGAACGGGTGTTCGTGGGGCACGCGGACAGGGTCAGTTCCCTCGCCCTCTCCGGTGACACGCTCTGGACTTCCAGCGCGGACGGCACGGTCAAACGCTGGAGCCTGAGAAGCGGACTGGACGAGGCGACCTACGGCAAGGTCAAGACCGCCGCCGTCAGCCCCGACGGACAGACCTTCGCCCTGAACCTGGGGGACACCACCGTGCGTTTGACCGATGCACATGGGAAGACCCTGCGGACGCTGCGCGGCTTCCTGCCACCGAGGACGTTTTCCAATTTCATCGGCGGGCGCTCTTTTGCCTTCAGCCCCGATGGTCAGACGCTCGCGGGGGGCATTACCACCATGATTCGCATGACCATCGAGACGTACTCGGCGGCCAGCCAGGTCTACCTCTGGGACGTGGCGGGCGGCCGGGTGCGGCGCGTTCTGGAGGGGATGCCGGGCGACGACCTGACCTTCAGCCCGGACGGCCAGCAACTGCTGGGCGTGAACAACACGGGCGGCCAGGTCCCTGCCTACGGGGTGCGCCGGGTGGCGGACGGTCGCGTCATCGCTTCTCCGTGCCAGCCGTACCTGCCGAACGGCCAGGCGACCGGGGCGAAGTGTCCGCCGGAGGAGGTGCGGGGCGTGTCCTGGGTGGGGAACCGGGCCTACCGGATCACCCTGGGGCAGGCTGGGGGACCGACCTCCCCGGCCCTGGTGCGGGACGTGCTCACGGGTGGGGTGCGCGTGTCGCTGGGGAAACTCTGGAACAACGGCCCGGCGATGGGACTCAGCCCGGACGGACGGCGGGTGGTGTCGCTCGCCGGGAACGGGCTGCGGCTCTGGGACGGGCAGACCGGCCAGGCACTGCGGGTCTGGCCAGAGTTCACCAACCCGTTCCCTTACCGCGGCGGTCCGATTCTCTTCAGCCCGGACGGGAAGACCGTCACCTATCCGGGGCCTGATCTGCGCCTGCACGACACGGCAACGGGCAGGCTGCTGGGCGAGCAGAAGGGAGCCGGGGAAGTGGTGGGCTTCCTTCGGGGAGGGCGGAGCCTCGTCACTGTGAACGAGCGGGGCGTGCAGCTCTGGCACGTGCGGGCGGGGAAGTGAGCCTCTCCCGGGTGGCCGACCATGCCGGGGTCTCTCACAGGCCGGGCCGCCTATGCCTGCCTGGTCTGGCCCTCGCCCTGGGACGGCGCGTTCCCGCCGGTAGACCTCACGGGTGAAAGGGCCGTCAGGGTCGTCCATCAGTTCCCCCAGGTGCTGGGTGAGGCCCGGGATTGGTGACAGGAGCTTTCCGGTGAACCATGCCCGTCCGCAGCAGTTCTCGGCATGCCCATGATGACGGCTCAGCGCACGGCACTGACCCTGGACGGGGTGACGGGGATGACCCGGAGCTGCTTCAGCTCCCGCGTGTCCAACTGCCAGATCAACAGGGCGGGTTGCCGGTGCTGGGTGGCTGCGGCGAATTCCTCCACCGAGTTCACCACCCTTGGAGTACGCAGGACGCCACCGCGATCGTCCGTGAACGGCACCACGGACAGTTGGCCCGCCTGCGCCGCGCGCACCCGCAAGAGGAAGCCGCCACAGGCAGGACCCGGGCCGTAGAGCAGGCAATTGGCATTGTCGACCATTGCAAAGAAGTGCTGGTCACCGTCGCGAATTTGAAGCTGCGGCCAGCCGGCCGCGTCGAACGTGGCACCACTTATGGAGATGTCGAGGGGGACGCCGCGTGGGACCGCGGGTGCCAGTTCGGGCGTCAGCAGACCCAGCGTCCGGACCGCGTACAGATCGGCGGCGTACAGGGGGGCGGAGGGGGTGCCCAGCTTGAGCCGCACGCTGCCGAGTTCCAGGGTCGGGTTGAGGATACCCTCCAGACGGACTGGTCCGTGGAGGTCACGAATCAAGACGTTCAACAGCTCGTATTTGTGCAGGTAACGCTCGCCCGCCCGATGGTGCAGGACCGTGCCCAGGTCCACCACCTCATCCTGGGATTGGCCGGGGAAGCGCAGATGGAGGCGGGATTCGTTGACGGTCCACGCCTGCACGCCCTGCCGCGCCAGGGCGGCGATGAAGTCCGCCAGACGCAGGTAGGTCAGGTCGGTCGTCCACGGGGCGCGGCAGGATGTCTCCCACCTCCCGTCCACCCACCGGTCCCACAGTCCGGGGAGGCCCGCGCGTGGTGTGGCGTTCTGCTGGGCACAGGACGGGGCCTGAAGCGCGGGATCCCTGAGGGCCGGGACGGCGGGCGGACGTGCGAGAGACGGAACGCCCAGCACCAGGACGCTCCCGGCCAGGAGCAGGGCGAGGGTCAGGCGGGGCAGGGTGTAGAGGCGCTGCATCCCCGCGGCAAGGGGGCGCGGATCACCGAACTCGTGGAGCGCCAGGCGCAGGGCTTCTTCCCCGCTGTGCCCGGCCACCTGGTGTTCGGCGGCGCGCTCAAGGAGGCTGCTGCGGAGTTCCTCACGGACCCGGTGGCGTTCGGCCCGGGGCAGGCCGCGAGTCGCGCGGGTGAGGTAACGGTCGAGGTCGTTCATCGGTTCCCCCAGCGCTCGGTGAGGCCCTGGTGCCAGCGGCGGTAGGCGTCGCGCTTGGTCTTCAAAGCCTCTTGACCTTCCTCGGTGAGGCGGTAGTACCGCAGTGGGTGGCCGCCCCTGGGGCTGGGTCGGGTGTCGCTCTGGAGCCAGCCGCGCTGTTCCATGCGGTGCAGGGCGGGGTAGAGGGTTCCGGCGTTGAGGTCGAGGTCGCCGCCGGTGAGGTTGCGGAGTTCCTTCGCCAGGTCGAGGCCGTAGCGTTCCTCGCCTTCCAGCAGGGTCAGCAGGGACAGCTCCAGATCGCCATCGTGGGTAGGCATGCTTCAATATAAATTACCGATATTGAAAGTCAATAACGGACAAAGGACAGGGTGCCGGTAAGGCTCTCGGGGAGTCCCGGACAGATAGGAGGACCGTCGCCTGCCGAGGCGCTTATGCAGGATCAAGCGAGCGCCGAGAGGGTGCAGGCGCTCCGCCACCTGCTCGAAGAGACCCTGGGCCTGGACGGCACGCCTCCCGCCGGGATGACGGAGGACGAGGTGGTCACCCCGGTGATAGAGGGCGGGGACGCCAGCCTCATCTCCCCGTTCGAGGACGTGATTACCGCTGGGTCACCGGGGACAGTCTTTCCGAGAACAGAAAGCACGCCGTCTTGCTGCACCTCGTCAACCACGCCCTGCGGCGGGATTGAAGCTCCGTCCCCCCAAGGCCAGCCGACGTGGCCTCTGCACGCCCCAGGTGTGACAAAGACAGCCAGGTCTGCCCGAGAGGCTGGGGCCGGACAACCTGGGTGATCAAGACGACCGCCGGTGGTAGTTGTCCACCCCCCTGCCATTCCAGCCCGGCTGCACCCAAAGGCGGAGGACCCAATCAGCTTCGTTCGCTACCGTGCGGCCATGCGACAACATCTAGGCCTGTGGTTGGGCCTCCTGACCTGTGCCGCCAGTGCGGGTGCCGCGTCCCTCCCCATCGAGCGGGTCCTCACCGGCCACACCGGCTGGACCACGGGCGCCGCCCTCTCCCCGGACGGCGGGCAACTTGCGCTGGTCTCCCGCTCCGCCCTCTTCCTCACCGACAGGAAGACCGGGAGGCGAGTGAGCCTGGCCGGGCACACCGGCCCCATCACCGCCGTCACCTACACCCCCGACGGCCGGACCCTGTTCTCCGGGGGCAACGACGGCACCGTCCGCCGCTGGGACTCTTCCACCGGGAAGCGCCTCTCCACCCTGCAAGCCTGCGGCTTCGTGAAGGACGCTCCGCGGTACCGCGAGCAGGTCACCACCCTGGCCGTCCGTTCCGCCTCGGACTTCGTGGTCGGCTGCGCCGGGCAGCTTCAGGTGTGGCGGGGGGGCCGTCTGGTCCGCACCCTCCCGGGCACGCTCGCCACCTACAGCCCGGACGGGCAGCGGCTGGCGGTCGCGGACAGCGAGCGGCCCCTGAAGATGTACGACGCGCAGACCTTCAAGGTGCGGGCGACCCTGGCGCTGCCTCTTCTCCCGCGGCCCATCGACGTGTTCACCACGCCCGGCTCCCCCAGCGCCCTCGCCTTCTCGCCGGACGGCTCACGCCTCGCGGTGGCCTTCAGGGACTCCATGCCCAAGGTCGAGAACTTCATGGCCTCCGTGTACGACACAGGCACGGGCGAGCGGCTCTTCGATCTGGGGGGACAGCCCGACTTCGTGGACGGCCTCGCCTACAGCCCGGACGGCCAGACCCTCGCTGCCACCGGCCGCAGCAGCACCAAGCTCTACGACGCGAGGACAGGCAAGCAACTGCGCCTCCTTCAGCCTCCGAACACCCGCATCGGTGTGCTCGCCGTGGCGTGGACACCCGATGGCCGCAACGTGATCGCCACGAGTGTCAAGAAGGGGGCAGAGGTGCTCGACCTGACCGGCAAGGTGAGGCAGACCTACACGGTGCCGGACGACTCGGTGATGGCCCTGACCTGGAACCCGGCCGGAACATTGCTGGCGACGGGGGCACGGGACGGCCGCATCCTGCTTTGGAAAGGCACCGCCGTCGCCGCGAGCTGGGCCGCTCACCCCGAGGGTGTGAACGACATGAGCTTCTCGCCGGACGGCACGCGCCTGGCCTCGGGCGGGCAGGACGCCTTCCTGCGCCTGTGGGACACCCGGGGCCAGCCGGTCACCGCGCTGGGCCTGAAGTCCAACGGGGTCGGCTGGACGCAGTTCTCCCGGGACGGTGGAACGCTGCTGTTCGGCGACTGGGTCGGGCTCTTCGCCGTCCGTACCACGGAACTCACCCGGAAGCCGAATTGGTCCATCCAACCCGTCGAGGTGGCGTTGTACAAGCAGGGAGGTCAGGCCGCCTACAACGATCCCCAGCGGTGGGCGGCCCTGACAGGTGGGGCGTACTGGCAATTCAAATCCTCAGGCGGCAGCACCTTTGCCCTGCGGCTGCTGCCCGATGGCCGCACGGTGCGGGAACTGTCCGCCGCATCGGGAGGAGCGGCGCTGAGCCAGTTCGACTCGGTGACGGGGAGGCTGACCAAAACCATCCTGACGGCTCCGAAGTTCGGCGACCTGTACGCCGCGAGTTTCAGCCCCGACGGCCGCCGTTTCGCCTCGGGCCGCGCGGATGGAAGCACCGAGGTCTGGAGTGTGGACCAACGTCTGGGCCTCCAGCGCCTGATGTCCTTTCCGGGAGAGGGAGCGGTGTACCAGACAGTGTTCAGCCCAGATGGGCGACTGCTCGCTGCCCTGCACGGAGACAGCGTGAACGTGTTCGACCTGGAGAAGGGGGTGGAGGTGGGGAGCTACCGGGGCTTGAGCGCCTCGACGCGGGCGGTGGCCTTCAACCCGGCGGGCACCTTGCTCGCGGTGGGCAGCGGCACGACCGAGCGCGGCGGAACGGTCACGGTGCTGCGCGTGAGGTGAAGGGGAAGACCCGGTGCTTCCTCCTGCTTCCCCTCAGCGCGCCGCCTGGGTCATCAGGGTGGCGCGGTAGGGCGAGCTTCCCGTTAGGATCAGCAGGCCGATCTTCTCGTTGCCGTCCTGGGTGAAGGACCAGACGGTCGTCGTGACCTGGCCCGTGTCGGTCTGGTTCGCCAGCTTCCATCCGGCCGCCCGCAGTTGGGCTGCGTAGTGCTCCAGCAAGGCCTTGCGGTCCAGGGTGGAAGTGATGCGGGCGTACTGGGTCACGCGGTCGTTGCTGTTCCCGCCCCCTTCCGGCAGGACCGTGCTGCCCACGGGGGCCGCCAGTTTCGGCAACCGCAGGAACGAGGGGGGAGGGGAGGACGGCTCCCGATGGATTCCAGCACCTGCGCGGTACTCCCACCGTACTGCTTGCGGAGGGTGACCTGGGTGGTGCCCGGCACCGCGCGGGCCGTCACGGTCAGCAATTCGGCGGGGGTCTTGCGGAAGAAGGCCCGGTTGCTGATCGCGCTGCCCGGCTGGAAGTCCCCCTGCGCTTCATAGGGACTGCTCAGGAAGCCCGGTGCTTCCTGCCAGCCGCTCCACCAGGTCAGGACTGAATGACCCTGAGGTTCGCCAGGTAATTCCCCTGCAAGGGCTCCAGGGTCAGCAGCAACACGCCCTGGCCCCCCTGCGTCTTCACCCAACTGCCCGTCGTGAACTGTGGCTCAGTGCCCCGGTGCACTTCCGCCCATCCCTGCTGGATGAGTTGAGGGGCGAAGTGATCGAGCAGGGCCGCGGCGGTCTGCTCCTGGCTGATGAGCGCCGAGTAATGCCAGCTTCCCCCGCCACCCCCACCCCCGTTCGTCTCCACGGTCGTCCCCACAGGAACCCGCACGCGTACCGTGGCCTCCTGCATGCGGCCGTGGTGAAGCCGCATGAGCTGTCGCTGTTCGGGGTCGTCATGGGAGACGTTGAGATCCACCTGGGTGACCCCGTCTACCTCCCGCGCTGTGACCTGAAGCGCGAGCTGAAGGTCCGCCGAGTGCTGGTGAACGTGTTCGGGGGGGAGGGCTGGGAGAAAGCCATTCCCCAGGAATCCCGGCGGCGCCTCCTCCTCCCAGCCCTCCCCCAGCAACCCGCGCAACTGGCCGAGGAAGGCGAGGGGAGGAAGAGGCGAGTCGAGCAGCACGCGGGTATGGCTGGCGAAGTAGAACCGGGGCGTGCCCAGGGGCAAGGGGGCCTGGATACGCTGCGTACTCCCCAGCACTCGCGAACTGGCGGGCAGGGGAACAGGGAAGTCGGGGGGCACCTGGCCGACATGGACTGTCTCGGTGACGCCCAGGCTGTACGGGTTGAGGAGTAGGCGATAGAGGAATTGGCGCTCCAGGTCTTCCATCGGGACCTCCGGGTTCAGCAGTCAGATGATCGAGGGACATGCCCATTCTCTGCCCACGGCGATGGAGAACGGACGACTCCCGTCATGGCTCGGCGACGCTGAACACCTCCCGGCTCGTGAGAATCACGAGGCGTCCACCCACCCGCCACGCCCCCTGCACTTCACCCGCCGCCTGGATGAGCTGCACCACCCGCGCGCGACGGAGGTCCACCACGGTGAGCCGCCCCAACCCGAACGCCGCGCAGGCCGAGAAGACCGCATAGGGTCCGGCCTCCGCGAACCTCGTGTTGGGCAGACAGCCTGGGGGCAACGGCGTCACTCGCGGCAGCGACAGGCGCACGGGCCGCCAGCCCCCCAGCAGCCAGGTCCCATCCACCGCACGGAGGACCTGCCGTGTCTGCACCCCCCACACTGGGCGGGACGGCGAGGTTTCGGGGCGTAAGGCCGTGAGCAGGGCGCGGTCCCCACGCACGTACCGGCCCGCCGTGCGGGGCAGGCACTGCACGTGCCGGGCTCCCCGCAGGGTCCCCTCGGCGCACACCTGCGCGTCGTGTACGTACGGGTGGCTCACGTTGCGGGCCCCCGCCAGGGCCGGGAAGGTGTAACGGACGGCGACGGTGCGCCCACTGCGCACTTCTGCGACGCTGACGACATACCCCCGGCCGTATCCAAACACTCGCCCGCCTGCCACGCGCAGCGGTTCGGCTCCCTCCTGGCTGGACCAGACCGTGCGCCCGGTGGAGACCTCCACGCCTTGGATGTACCCCTCGATGCCCGTGCGGGCGTCGAAGACCGCGACTCCGTTATCCACGGCGAAAGGACCAATGGGATCACCGGCTCCGATCTGCCAGAGCGGCTGGCCGGTCCGGGCATCCCAGGCGCGCACGTCGTCCACGGTGGCCGCCAGGACCACCTCCCCCGCCCGTCGCAGGAAGCGTAACGGCGTGCTGACCGGCCCGGGACCACCCCAGGTCAGGGGGCGGGGCGCAGGCGCCGACCACACCCGCTTGCCCGTGCGGGCGTCGTAGGCGTGCAGGTGCGCGAAGCCATCGTCGGCGAACACGAGGCCGCCCCCGACAGCGAGGCTGCCGAAGGAGGGCAGGGCGACCGACCAGCGCTGCGTGCGCAGGGTGGGGTCGTAAGCCCGGACCCGGCCTTCCGACATCACGTAGACCTGGCGGTCGTCCACGGCGACCCGTAGGGCCGCAGGCGAGGGAAGGACTGGGCGAACTGCGGTGGGAAGAACGGTGGGTGGCCCAGAGCCCCCCGCACCCGCCCACCCGCTCAGCAGCAATCCGAAAAGGGCTGCACGGCGGAGCCAGGAGGCCAGGCGCGGGACTAGGGCAGAGGGCATGGTGTTCTGCACGTTACCCGTCCTCCCTGACGGTGCCCTGAGGCTCACGGGTGGTGTTGACCCATGCCGTGCGGCGCTTCTTAAAAGGGGCGGTCAAGGAGCGAGAGTGGAAGGCGGCACGCTGGGCGCGAAGGCGTCGTCGAGCGTACCGCGCTTCTCGTAGGTGGGCGTCCACTGCCCGCCAGGTGCCACCCGGCCCCGCCGCACCGCATGTCCGAACCCCGAGCCGCTTATCCCCTCGTACTCCACGCCCTCCGGCCACCGGGGCTCCTCGCCGCGCACGGTCGTGGCCGGACCCAGCACCGCATCCAGTACCCCGCCCGCCGGAGTCGGCCAGACGTCCCACGATGTTCGCCCGACGCGGGCGGCCCACGTCTCCTGCCAGCGATCCTCCCGCCAGGCCGAGCAGCGCACCTCCCTCTCCATCCAGTCGCAGCGTTCCTCTGCCTGGCCCAGCGGGAAAAGCGTCAGCCGTTCCCCCTCTCCATCTGGGAACAGGTCGGCGGGAAGGACTCGCTGCCGCCTCAACTCCGCCGCGGCCCGGTCCGCTTGCGTGGTGTTCGCGGCGGCCCGCTCGGCACCGGGCGTGGGGCCGAGGAAAAGCTGTCCGGCCTGCCAGACGACCTTCACGCCGAGCAGGGCCTGGAGGTCGCGGGCGGCGAGGAACACGTTGGTTGGGGTCGTGCGGGGTGGCGTCACCGGCCGCTTCACCGTGTCCGTGGAGGTGGGGTGGGACGACGCCTCTCCCGACGCGCGGTCGATGAGCCAGACGACGGTCGGGGAGTACGCGTCACCCAGGGCGAGGGTGGAGGGCGTGCCGAGGCAACTCAGGTCCCCCCGGTGCTGCTGAAGCCACGGGCAGGACACGAAGGCGCGGCCCTGCACGACCTGGACCGCCTCATGAGGCAGAGGAGCAAGGAGGGCAACCCCGAGTGCGGCGGCGATCACAGCCTCAGAGTAAAGGGAGCGTTTGACCTCGGCCTGATGGGGCGGCGACGAAGGTGCCCGGTGGCCCTCACGCGGCGTCAGGTCTGACCCATCACGCTGGAGGTATGCGTGCCACCGTTCCCCTCCTGCTCGCGGCCCTCTCCCTGTGCTCGGCGCGTGCCGACTCCTGGGTGGACACCCATCCCCGGCTCTTCAGTTCGGATGCCGGGCTGACGACCTACGGGTTTAAGGGGCTCGCACTAGAGTTGGAACAGAAGCCTGCGCCAGTGATTCATCCACAAACAAAAGGCTCGGCGGCAGTAACCCAGACGTGAAGGCAAGGATTATAGTTTGGAAACCGGGGATGACAGCGAAAGCGCCATCTTAATTTACCTATGGGATTCTCTACTCTAGTTGTGATTGCACTCGTGCTGCTCATTGTGGGGGTGGCCTCATGGACTTTTGGAGGACGCAAGAAAAGTCAGCGCGAGCAGTTTGTTGGAAAGATCCTAATCGCCTTGAGTGTCCTGTCTCTGCTTGCCATAATGGGGTTAATTTATGTATTGGGTCGAATATTATAATTTTCCTGAAGCAAAGGAGACAGTGAGAGAATTCATCGGAGCCAGGAGTGGAACTATGCTTTCAGCACAAACCTTAACTCCTACAACTAAAACACCGTTCGCGGTAGCTAACCCTTAAATGCGTCTGAATAGGATGAGACTAGCCCTTGCGGCAATCGGGCTGACCGTTGTGCTTACATCGTGTCGCCAGAACCGCGAAACTGTTGTTTTTACAACAACCAAAGGTGTGCAGGTTGTAGGAGTGGATTACGGCACAGATGGGAACTCTTTAATCCAAAGCTTTGCACTGAGATGCGGTGGCAGCAAGAAGCTATTCCACCAGCACGATAAAAACTTCTTTCCAGGACCTGACTGGAATATAGGTGGCAAATCTTCCCCTAAGATCACTGAGACTGGGAACGATCTCACGCTCAAAGGACGTGATAACACCGTAACTCTCCCAAAGACCTCTTTCCAAAGATGTAAGTAGATTTAGATACCTGGGTCCATAATAAATTTGAAGGGCAGACCCTATAGTGCGACGCCAATTCAGCCTCTGGTGGCCAGTCGCCTCCGCTCGTTAAAGAAGAGCACTCAGGGTGGAGCAGTGAGCGAAGACACCCTGGGTGCGAAGGCATCAACGACCGCCTGCTCCCGATCATCTGTCTTGGCGTTCCCAAATCGGCGTCCCCAGCGAGGTGAATCGCGCGTTTTTCATGCGCGCTCCAGGCACCCCACAGCCCATTGGCCGGCCGGTCCACACTGATCAAACGCGCGTCAACCACGCTTCTTAAACTGACACCATGCCGAAGAACGACGTGGGGACCATGCGACGTGCCCTCATGCTGTGCTTGACCCTCGGGGCAGTCACGGCGGGCGGACAAGCCCGGACGCCGCCGGAGCCGCGCACCACCCTGGAATTGCAGCAACTCGAGCCCGCCCTCGCCGGACAGCCGGTCAACATGCGCCTCCTGGTTTACCGCTGGGGCAACGGTGAGCAGGTCGTCGGCGGGCTGCGCGGCGACCACGTTCCCTGTCCCCTGTTCAAGGTGTACGACAAGGCGGGCGGGCCGCCACTCATCGAGCGGTATCTCGCGGCTGACTGTGACGTGGGCGAGAACGTCACCTTCAAGACCGGCGAGCACCGCGTCTACTCGGTCACGCTGCCGATGAAGCTCACACCGGGCGAGTACACCGCCATCCTGACCTTGCGCAGTCGACCACCGATGTACGCGCGGGCGACCGTGAACGTCGGCCCCGGCCCCTTCGTGGCCGAACTGGTGCTGCCGAGCGGCGCGAAGGCGGGCCGACCGCTCGACCTGCGCGTGGCCTTTCGCAACGTGTGGCGCAGCACCGTGAGCCGCGACCTGCGGCTGTGCGGACAGGGGCTCTTGATCCGCGACGAAGGGGGCCAGACGGTGTACGACAACCGGCCCGAGAAGACCGCGTGCACGACGGACCTGCGGCCCACCACGGTGGCCCCCGGCGGCGTCCACGTCGAGCCGTGGGGTCCGCTGCCCGCACTGAAGGCCGGTCGGTACACCGCCGTGCTGTGGGGCGAAGGGGCCGCGAAGCGCTTCGAGGTGCGGCCGTAAGCGGCGCGGGGGGTGTGGAAGCGGCGCCCCGTCTCACCCGCTGTCAGGTCGCAGGCGGCAGCGTGACGCCATGCCCTTCGCCCTGCTCGCCGCCCTCGCCGCGCCGACGTGGACCCTGACTCGCACCTCCGTCATGGGCTTTTCCTCCCAGGGTCAGCTCATTACCCGCGAGGAGGCGAACGGCCGCTTCTTGCCCGACCTCACGCTGCGCGCCCCCGACACGGCCGAGGTCACCGGCCGGGTGGTCTTTCCCGAGGCGGACCCGTAGGGTGGAAGCAATCCATGACCCTGAGCCGCCTCCTGCGCCGCTGCGTCCTGCTCGCCGCCGCCTGCCTGGGTGCTGGGCTGGCCCAACCCATCCGTGCGCCCGCCAGCGCCGTGGGTCCGGCCTTCCTCCCCACGTTCCCGCCGCGTCCGGTCCTGTGGCGCACCCTGATCGACCCGCCCCTCTCTCCCGTCACGTCCACCCTCGCGGTGGAGGGCGAGCGGCTGTTCCTCCTGCACCGGGGCCGTCTCCGCGCCCTGGATGCAGCGAACGGCACTGTGCGCTGGGAAGCAGGCGGCGGTCTGCTGGCCCCGCTGACGGTGCAGAGCGGCGTGGCGTACACGACGGGCGCGGACGGTCTGCACGCCTTCCGCGCCTCGGACGGTCGCCCCCTGTGGACCACCGCCCTGCGCCCGACCGCCACACGCGAGGACGGGGGCGCGTGGGCACAGAACATCGCCCGCGTGGGCAGGACCGTCGTCATGAACACCACCTCGGGAGCGTGGGGAGTGGACGCCTCCAGCGGGCGGCAACTCTGGCACCGCCCCCGCTACGACGCGACGGGGCCGGTGGCGAGTGCGGGCGACCTCGGGGTCTGGATCGCGCCCGACTATTTCCATCCCCAGGTGCTGGGCGTGGACCTGCGCAGCGGACGCACCGTCTGGCGGGTGGAGTATTCAGACGGGACGGCGGTGCGGGTGGAGGGCGACACGCTGTTCATGGGCTCAGGTCGGGTGGGCGTGCGCCTGATTGACGTGCCCACGGGTCGCAGCCTGCGGGTCACCTACGACTTCGCCTCGGCCCTGCCCCAGGGAAGCCGGGCGGGAGCATCCTTCTTCACGCCGCTCGTGAGCCGCAACGCGGTCTGTGCCAGCGGGCAGGGCGCGGGACGGCCCGTCGTGGCCTGCCTGCCCCGGACGGCGGGGCGCCGCGTTGGTGGGGACCGAGCCCTGTTGCCCCGGCTGGCCAGGCGGGTGGGCCGGTCCGGGAACGTGCCGCAGTACCTCGTGCGCGAGGGTTTCTTGACCGCTGCGGGGGAGTACTGGCTACTGGGCGGGGAGTACGCCACGCGCACGACGATCCGGGGCGGTGGGCTGACCTTCGGCGCCCCCACGACCTTCGTGGAGCGTGAGGGCCTCGCCTTTTACGCGGTGCCCGAGGCACAAGCCCTGGTGGGGGTGCGGCTGGACACGGGCACGCTGGCCTGGAGTGCGCCGCTGCCGAGCAAGTGGCGCGACGTGCTGCTGACGCCCTCCCGCATCCTCGTGGTGAACGGCGGTGAGGTGCAGGGGTACGCCAGACCGGAGACGGCGCAGAAGTAGCCGCACCGAAAGCACGGCGGGGAGTGCCCACCCTCGCCCCTCCCCCTGTTGATGCCAGTTCTGAACGGCTCGCCCTGCCTTTCAGACGGGGTTGGCGGACTCGTCGGCCCACGGCTCGGGCTCCATCGCCGGGGCACTCCCTCCGCGGGGTTCTGCTCGCCAGCGTGCATCGAGGCCCACAAGAGCCAGCTCGCGCACCTGCGGGCCAGCCACCTCGAACAGGAGTTTGGGGAGCGGCTGCGCGACGCCGGCCTGGCCTTCGTGCCGCAGTACCCGCTCGGCCCCTACGTCACCCTCACGCCTGCGCCGGAGGAGGAATCGCCGGCCTGGCACCTCTCTCGTCAGAAGCTGTAGGTGGACCAGCCCTCGTTCCCCGTGTCGTCCGCGCGAAGCTGCATGACCTCCAACTGCCCGTGCCACTGCCCGGCCTCCAGCACGGCGCAGCACGTTCAGGTCCGAGTGGGGCATGGGCAGAGCGTACCGTCTCCGGCCTTCAGGGGCGCCTCACGCCTCGTCAGCCAAGGCCGGTAACGCTGAAGGCCATGCCATTCAAAACGCTGGTCCTGCTGGGCGCCCTGCTGCTCCCCACGGCGCTCGCCCAGTCCTCCACCATGTCCCCCGAACGCGAGCTGCTGGAAAGGGCCGTCGCGCCTCTGTGGGGACCCACCTCCGTGCGCACCACCGTGCTCGTCCGGCAATCTCCCGCGGACCTGGGCTTCGCGCTGCCTCAGGGCAGCCGGGTGGTGGGAAGCGTGCGGGCCGAGACGGGCAACCCCGACTTCCCGGGCGGGGTCACCGTCTATTTCGACACGCGGCTGACTCCCGCGCAGGTGGACACCCACTTCGCCCGCGTGCTGGGTCAGGCGGGCTGGAAAGCCTTTCCCCTGCCCCCGGACGGCCCGAACCCCGAAGGCGGCTTCCTCCCCACGACGCCCATCGGCGGCCGACCCTACTACCGGGAGAAGCCCGACCAGCGACTCACCCTCCAGACGCGGGCGGTGGGGGACGTGACCCAGGTGACGCTCTCCCGGCAGGACCTTCCAAACCTGGCCCAGGAACTGCGCTATGCGCGCACGGACGGCGGCTCCCCCTTCGGCCGCCTGCCCAGGCTCCTTCCGCCCGCGGGGGCGACCGTCACGCCCCGGGGCGGTGGGGGAGGCGGGGACAGCGTCACCATGAGCGCGGGCATCGAAAGCACACTTTCCCGCACGGCACTGTTCGACCACTACGCCGCGCAACTGAAGCAGGCCGGGTGGACCCTGCGCAATCGGGCGGACACGGGCGCCCTGACCACGACCCTGTGGACCCTGCGGGAGGACGGCCGGGAGCGCCTCGGCCTGCTGATCCTGAACGAGACCGCCCGGGGGCAGTACCGGGGGATCATCGGCATCCAGGGGCTGGAGTGAGACCCTTCGCGCTGCGGGCGCTGCTGCTCGCCCCCCTGCTGTGCGGCACGGCCGGCGCTACCGACCTGCGCGTCTATCCGGCCTTCAGCGAGGTCCGTGAAGCCGTCATCGTGCCGGGAAAGCGCCTGGAGCTCCCCCTCGCGGAAGGCATCTGGCCCGGCTTGCTGCCCGGATCGCTGGAGTTGCGCGGTCTGGGGCTGACTCAACTCGTGCAGGACCGCGGCCCCGGCTGGCTTCAACGCTTCGAGGGCCAGACCGTCAAGCTGCGCGAGAACGGCCAGTCCCAGCCCGTCATCCTGGTGCGGGTCTCGGATCTCACCGTGCGGGACACGGCGGGCGACTACCGCCAGGTGCGGCTCGATCAGCTCGCCTTCCCCACCCTGCCACCCGAGGAGCCCACCACCGGACCCCGGCGCCTCGTCTTCGAGGTGGCGCAGCCCGGGCCGGGGGTGTTCAGCTACCTCACCCGGTCGGTGACGTGGTCGCCCCGCTTCATCCTCTCGGCCGCGGGCAGCAACGCCAACCTCGAAGCCCTGGCGGACATCCGCAATACGGCGACGGTGCCCTACACGTCCCGGACCACGGAGCTGTTTTCGGGCGAGGTGGACCTGGCGAGGGGTCCAGCGGGCTTCGGCAGTGCTCCCACTCCAGTCGTGACCGTGATCTCCGGCACTGCCAATACGGACACCGCCGCGACTCCCACGCCGACCCTCAGCCCCGCCGCGAGTCTCGGCGGCCTCTACCGCTACGTGCTGGACCGGCCCCTGACCCTACCCGCCGGGGGAACGGTGACGTTGCCCTTCCTGAAGACCCGCCTGACCACCTTCGAACGCTTCGCGGTGCTGAACACCTACTTCTCGCCGCAGAGCAGCCGGGGTGCCCTGAACCGCACCTATCGCCTCACGGCCGACCAACCGCTGCCCGGCGGGGTGCTGACCGTGCGCGAGGAGGGGCGCGTGGTGGGGCAGACGACGCTGGTCGAGACCGAGAAGGGCGAGAACGTCGAGTTCACCCTTGGCCGCGACCCGGAGGTGCGCTACCGGCGGGTGGTGAAGGTGCTGGAGACCACGGGGCCGGGCAGCGGCAAGTACCAGGTGACCTACACCTTCGAGAACAGCAAGGACCGCCCCCTCCGGGTGGAGGTGACCGAGCGGGTGTACGGCCGGGTCGCGCTGCGGCTGAACGGGGTGGAGAAAACCGGGGAGGCGCTGATGGAAGTGCGCGTGGACGTGCCTGCGAGGGGAAGCATCACGCGCAGCTTCACCGTCGAGATCGAGAACTGATCCAAGGCGCCAGGGGTGTCATCGCTGGGGTGACTTCGGGGGGGCGAGGACAGGGATCGGCTTCCGCGCCCACTCACGCTCCGTCAGCCCCTGTCCGCCAGTCTGGACCCATGCGCCTGACGTCCGCTGCCCTGCTGCTGGGGGTGCTGCTGTCCCCCAGTGCCCTCGCCCGCGACCTGACCCCCGCCGAGCGCCGGACGGTCGCCTCCCAGGTGCTGACCTGGCCCACGAGTGCCGCGCTGCCCGAGTTGCCCCATCTGGCCCGGGCCGAGCTGGGCCAGCACGACGCCTGGCTGGCCGCGCTGCGCCCGCTGCCGTCCCAGGCCCGCCGGGACGCGGTGATGCTAAGCATGTCCGCCCTGGCCCGGCAGGGCGCGGTGGAGGTCGCCCGCCGTGCCCTGGCCCTGGTGGACAGCGGCGACCGGGTGCGGGTGTGGGCCGTGTCGGCCCTGCCCTTCTTGCAGGCGAGGGGCAGCGGCGCAGCGGTCCAGGTGCTGGGCACGCTGGGCACACCCGTGGAACGCGTGCAGGCCCTCGCCATCCTCACCCAGGTGGCGATGACCTCCCCGGCGCCGAAAGGGGAGGTGCGCGCCGTGGCGGACGCGACCTGGGCGGCGTATGGACGCCTGGCGATGGAGGAGCGGGGGCGGGTGGTCCAGCTCGTGCTCCCCACCGTCGCGGTGACGGGAGACCTGGGCCGGGCCAGGCAACTGATCCCCACGGTGGCCGACGCCCAGACTCAGGGACGCTGGCTCACCGTCGCGGAGGGCTTTCAGCAAGCGGGCTTCCCGCAGGCCGCCCGCCAGGCGCTGGCGCAGCTTCCCCTGGACCGTGCCGAGGACGTCGTCCGCATCCGCGGCGCCCTCTTGCTGGTCAAGCTGGGCGACGGGGCCCGGGCCTTTCAGGTGGCGAGCCGCAGCCCGCTGTTCTTGAGCATGCGCGAGCATCTCGCCCGTGAACTGGCTGCGGCCGGTCACGCCTCCGAGGCCGCACGTCTGGCCTGTACCCTATCGCCCGTCTCTCTGCGCGTCCGGAGCCTGGCGGAGATCGGTGGGATTCTGGCAGGTCAGGGGCAGACCGCTGTGGCCCGGCGACTGGTCGAGGAAGCCCGCGTGGCCCTGGAAGACAGCGACGCTCCCGACAGCACCTCTGCCGTGGTCCGGGCGCTGGCGCGGCTGGGGCAGGCGTCCACCGCCGATACCCTGATCCGGGGCTGGACGGGGCGTGACCCCCAGGGACCGGACCGCCTGCGAGGAGCGCTGGTGCAGGGCCTGGCCGAAGGGGGAGACCTCGGGGAGGCCATCCGGCGTGCCCGGGTGGAGCCATCCTTACCGACCGTCTACGCCCTGGTGAACGGGGCCGAGGTCCAGGCGAAGAAGGGGCGGGAGGAGCAGGCCCGGCAGCTCCTGCGGACCGCCCTGGACCTGTCAGGCCAGGTTCCCGATGAGGCGCGGGGGGTGGTGCTGGGCACCCTGGCGCGCGTCTCGCCGTCCACCGCGGAGAGGCTCGCCCCACGTGTGGCGCTGCCGCCTGAGGCAGAACTGGCTGTGCTGGAGGCGCAGGCCCGGCGGGGGGACGTAGCGGCGGCACGGGAGAGCCTCGCCCGGCTTCCCGCGGAACAGCGCCAGCAGGGAACCTTCAGCCTGGCCCGCGGCTTGGTGGAGGGAGGGCACGCCGACCTCGCGCTGCCGCTGGTGCAGGACCCAGCCCTGCGGGAGGTCGTGACCAGGCTCCTGCTGGGGGAGAGGTAGGCCCGGGTTCAGGATCGGCGGTTCCTCTCCGAACCGCGCCACAACCCCGCCCCCGCCGTGACGAACACGCCCAGGAGAGCCCACGCAGTGGGGTTGGGGAAGGTGGCTTCCTCGTGGTCCTGGCAACCCTGGTTCTCCACCCAACGGGTGCAGCGCCACAGGTGCAGGGTGAGGGGCCAGGCGTGCGTCATGCTCACCGGCTGCCCCGACAGCCCTGACGGGGTTGTCCGTAACAGCCCATTGTGCTTCCAGGTGGCCAGCCCGAGAACGGGAGCGCCCACCACGACCACCAGCGCCAGCGAGGTCAGACCGGCCCGCAGGGCCTGACGGGCCTGCATCAGTCCCCAGCGCCTCCAGACGCTCAGCATCAGCCCCGCCGTCAGCGCCAGCCAGCCCAGCGTGAGGGGCAGCGAGCGGTGCGGCCCGGTCAGCACCCGGTCACCGTGTAGGTAGGTGAAGCCCGCCAGGCTGTAGCGCACCCGGTCGACGCGGGGATGCGGGTTATCACTGTCCATCGCCAGCCCCATATCTCCGGCAAAGGTCATGTCTAAAAAGGCGTAGCCCAGCAGCAGGACTCCAGCGAACAGCCCCAGCACGCTCCAGGCCGTCACCAACCTGGTGACCCAGCCCTTCCCCCTGCTCACTAGGGTTTGAAACCCTGGACGCTGACGGTCAGCACGTACCCACCGTCTTTCTCCCAGGGCCGGATGCCCAGCGTCCCCAGAGCCTCGCGGCCGTTCAGGTCCTTGAGGCTGTACGTCACCACCCGCAGCGGCCCGTCGGTCGTGTCCGTGCGGACCTTCCACCCAGCCGCCTTGAGTTGCGCCGAGTAGAACGCGAAGACCTCGTTCGCGCTGCGGTTCGTCTGCACGTGCGCGCTGCTCAGGGCGCCATTGGGGACGCCGCCTGGGTAGGCGCCCTTGATCGTCGCTCCGGGAAAAGCCTTCAGCAACGGCAGGCTGGACCGCGGCTGATACCTCGCGGCCTGCTTGAAGGACGCGAGTTGCTGGTCACTCACGACGTTGACGTTCAGGTCGAGTTCCGTCCGGCCGCCCCGGTCCACCACCCCGACGCCCAGGAGGAAGTTGGTGGCGCCCTCCCGGTAGAAGCTGGTGCTGCGCACCGTCTGCTGGGTGGCGAAGCCGATGGGCTGCCCGTCGTTGGGCCGCGCTTTCCAGCCGGTGCCTTCTAGGCTGGTCTGAAGCGCGGCGCGGGCCTCGTCGGGGGAGAGCGCGGTGCTCAGCAGAATGCGGTGCTGGACGAACTGGCCGCCCTGGGCGCTGGTGCGCACGCTGGCGAGCACCGTGAGGCGGGGGTCGAGTTGCAGGGGGAGGGTCGCGGGCAGGGTGCCGTAGAGAAGCTGCACGTTGCCGCCCGGGCCGTACATGGTGCGGAAGAGCCGGTCGATGAGTTGAGCGGCCTGCTCGGGGGTGGGTTGGGTGGACTGGGCCTGCACGGGCAGGGACGTGGCGGCCAGGAGCGCCGCCAGCAACAGGGGTTTGGACATCGAACTCAAGGTACGCACCGGACCTGACCGAAGCATCCGACCAAGGGTGGAGGCCGTTCATCCCGCAGGTGAAGGGGCGAGAAGGAATGGGCCTCCGTAAGGGGCTGCTCCACTATGTGATCCATGTTACACAGAACCTCGTACAGATAAGCCCCAGCCTCAAGTGGCGCACGTTGAGGTACGGCGACGAGAACGGTCACGGCGAGGGTGGGCGCGAACAGTTCAAAGCCTGGCTCGCCAGCAAGTGAAGCGCACCCCTGATGCCAAGGGTGCCCCACTCAGCAAATTCCGTAGGTCTGACAGGTGATGACCCCGGCGGCGTGCCACGAGTACGCCAGGGAAGGCACCGTGATGACCACCAGCCAGAACCACTTGTTCTTCAGCAGCTTCATGTCTCCGATACGCCCTTTCTACCGTGATGGTTTCCCCCGCCGACCTTTAAGATGGGGCACGTGCCCTACACCACTCTGAGTGAGCAGATGAAGAACCTCGCCAACCCGCAGCGGAGTGACACCTTCGTGAAGCGGGTGCGGGAAGCCGTGCGAACCGGCGAGTTCGAGGCAGCGCAACTGCCTGAGCGTGTGACGCTCCCCAAGACCTTCCGCAAGAGAGGCAGCGACGAGACGGCGACCCGGGACACCCGCGAGCTGGTGATCGAGCTGACCCCGGAGTACGAGGCCTGGTTCCAGCAGGTGAACGAGGAGCTATCCGCGGCCCCCAGCCGGAGCGCCCGGGTCAAGCTGACCGTCGAGAACATCGAGTCGGGCGCGGTCGATTTCAAAACCCTCGCCGAGGAGACCCGGCGCAAGATGCAGGCGAGCTTTGAGAAGGGTCAGCAGCTCGGCCAGTCCCGCGCACAGAAAACCAAGGGCAAGGGGGCCAAGACGACGCGAGGCCGCACCACCCGGGCCAAGAAGTAAGCCCCTGGGCGCGTGTGGCCCCAAGGGCGACCCTCCGGCTTCACCCGGCCGGTTGTGGTTGGGGACCCTCTGACCCTACCTGCCCGGGATCAGGGATTCGTGCGCAAGCCTTCAAAGCACAGTTCACCCACCGAAGCGTCCACCATGAACCACCCGCCTCCGGCTTGGGCCACAGGTCAGGGCCCTGTCAGGACAATCGTTTTATGGTGAATGGTCTCGTATGCCGTCCGCCCTTCCGCCCTCCACCCCGCGTGCGCGCTTGCTGCGCCTGGGCTGGTGGCCCGCCTGGGCCGTCCTGATCGTGAGCCTGGCGCTGCACCTGCTCCCCGGCGAGTTCTCCCGCCTCGGGCAGGACGCCGCCTTCGCCCTGATCCTCCTCGTGAGCATGGCCGTGGGCCGGGGCCACCCTCTCTCGGGCGCGGTGCTGTTCTACGCCGCCCTGGCCCCCTTCGCCCTGTGGATCGATCAACTCCACGGGGTGGGCGGGGCCCTCACGCCCGACCTCGGCGGCTACACCGCCGTTCTGATCCTGCCCGCCGCTCTGGCCGCCGTCTACTTCGGCTTCCGGGGCGTCGTGGTCTTCCTGGTGTACAGCCTGACGGTCGGGACCCTCGCCCTGCCCCTGGACCCAAAGCACCTGTCCGGCGTGGCCTGGAACGTCCTGCTGGCCCTGGGGTTGGGCTGGCTGGGCGACTGGCTCCTCCGAGGCTCAGGCCGGGAGATGGTGGAATTGCGCCGCTCAGCCCTCCTCGACCCCCTGACCGGGCTCGCCAACCGCCGGGCCTTCGACCACGCCCTCGACCAGGCCTGGGCCACCCGCCCTAACCTGGCGGTGGTGCTGCTCGACCTCGACGGGCTCAAGGGCGTGAACGACACTCGCGGCCACGCGGCGGGGGACGAGCTGCTGCGCGGCTTCGCTCAGGCGCTGCAACGGCACCTCGGGACGGAGATGACCGCCTTCCGGTTGGGGGGCGACGAGTACGCGGTGCTGTGCGAGGTGGAGGACCTTACAGCCGTGCAGGGGGCGGTCCGGTCAGCCGTGCTTGGGGTGCAGCAGGCGGGGTTTCAGGAGGTTGGGGCGAGCGTGGGGAGTGCGACCGCCCTGGAGGTTCGCAGCAGCGGGGCTTTGGTGCGGCTGGCCGACGAACGGATGTACACCGAGAAACGCGGCAAGCCCCAACGGCGGACGGCCAGTGGCGTTTGAGAACGGGGACGAACGTGGGGAGCGGCCTTCCCCTTACGCCGAGTGTTCCAGCGTGAGCCACCGCCGACCCAGCCGGTTGATCGTCGCCACGAACGCCTCGAATGCCCCCGGCTTGACCACGTAGTCCACGGCGCCGCACGCCACGCTGGCCGCACGGTCCTCGGGCAGGTTGGAGGTCGTGAACACCACCACCGGCACCCCCTGAAGCGCCTGGTCCCCGTGCATCGTGCACAGCACCTGATGCCCGTTCACCCGGGGCATGTTCAGGTCCAACAGCACCAGGTCGGGCTGTCCCTCCGGGCGACCGGCATAGCACCCCCGGCGGTACAGGAAATCCAGCGCCTCCTGACCGTCCCGGGCCACGCTGACCTCGCACCGCACGTCGCTCAACTCTAGGGCAACCCGGGCCAGTTCCAGGTCCTGGTCGTTGTCCTCGACGATCAAGAGGTGTTTGCTCACGGCGCTCCTTTCAGAGAAAGCGGGCACCCGAAAGTGCCCGCCCGGTGCCGCCATTCTACATGAGGATTCGTTAAAGACGACCCACCTCAAGGGGTGCTCGTGCGTCGCCGAGCCTTTACGACGCCTGGACTGGTTCCTCCCCCAACAGCCAGGTCACGCGCGAAGGATCGCGCCTCCGTGGGCTCGCCTTGGGGAAAGCCGAGCGGCGTGCGGTGGGACGAGCGCCGAGGCTCCTCCCTCACCCGCTCCCCCACGTCGCCCAGCCCCTCCCGATGCGGATGAAGGCGGCCTGACCTTCTCCCACCCGCGCTGCGCTCCCCACGGCGCAGCATGGGCCATGTCGCCTCCTTCCCTCGTCGTCATCGGCGGCTCCGCAGGCGCTCTCTCCGCCCTGCTTAAACTCGTCCCGTCCTTACCGACCGATTTCCCCGCCCCCATCCTGCTCGTGGTGCATACCCCCGCCGACCAACCCAGCTACCTCCCACAGGTCCTCAGCCACGCTGGCCCCCTCCCGGCCCGGCACGCCCGGCAGGGTGACCCCCTCGAACCGGGGTCGATTTCCATCGCTCCTCCCGACCATCACCTGCTGGTCGTGGACGATCACCTGCACTTGTCGCGCGGCCCCAAGGAGAACCTGGCCCGCCCCGCCATCGACGTGCTTTTTCGCTCGGCGGCCGAGAGTCACGGTCCAGGGGTCATCGGCGTGATCCTGTCGGGGATGCTCAACGACGGCGCCTCGGGTCTGTGGACTATCGAGCAGTGCGGCGGCCGGACCCTGGTGCAGCACCCGGAGGACGCCGAGTTCCCCGAGATGCCCCTGAGCGCCCTGCGGCGGGTAGCGGCGGACGGGATCGTGCGGGCCCGCGAGATCGGCCCTCATCTAGTGGACTTGCTGCGGGAGATGGCGGTGGAGGGAGGAGGGTCCAGCATGGATGAGGAAGGGCGGCGACGGCTGACGGCGGAAGTGGCGGTGGGGGCCGGGAGGGGCACCTTCGAGAACGGCGCCCTGAGCCAGGGCCCGCCCTCGACCCTCACCTGCCCGGAGTGTCACGGCGTGCTGGGGCAGATCGAGGAGGGAGGGGTGACGCGCTACCGCTGCCACACCGGGCACGCCTTCACCGCCAAGGTGCTGCTCTTGGAGATGCGGCGGGAGACCGAGGCGACCTTGTGGCGTGCCAAGCGCCTGCTGGATGAGCAGGTGATGTTACTCGACCACCTGGGCCAACGCGCGGGGTCGCAGGAGGAGGGGGCCACCCGGCATGAGGAGGCGCGGGTGGCTCGGGAACGGGGAGAGGTACTGCGGCAGTTCACCCAGCGGGCGGAGCTGGAGGAACCGTCACGCCAGTCCGGCGAGTGAAGGGCCTGGCGGGTCTTAGGGGAACGCGAAGCTGCTCTCTCCCAGAGGCCGCGCCCGACGAAGTGGTTCCAGGTAATCCTGCCGGAGGGATGGCCTTCAACGTCAGGGGGTATCCCCGTTCATCCACCCCGAAGCAAAAGGGGTTCGGGCATCGTTCCTCTCCGGGCGTGGGCGGGTCTGCTGCTCCTTTGAATGCCCCTTCATGCCAACCCTCCCTGGGCATGAGTCCCCGTGAATGCTGATTGTTTCTTTTCCTACACCTGGGGCCTCGCCGAACTCTACGTTCTGACCGAACCGGGCCACCAAGAGGTTTCCCGGCGCCACATGTTCCTTTCCCTCACCTGGGCGTCACGGCACCGCCCCTCCAAAGGCCCTCATGGATACTCCCCCTCACCCCGCGGAAGCCCGCCGGGTCGACGAACTGCGCCGCCACCACATCCTCGACACTCCCCCAGATCGCCGGTTTGACCTGATCGCCGAGTCCGCCGCGCGCCTGTACCAGACTCCCATCGCCCTCGTCACCTTCCTCGACGAGACGCGCCAGTGGTTCAAGGCCGCCATTGGCCTGACCCTGCGCGAGACGCCCCGGGCCGTTTCCTTCTGCACCCATGCCCTCGCCACCCTGGACGTCCTGGTCGTTCCCGACGCCGCCCACGACCCGCGCTTCCGGGACAACCCGCTGGTCACCGGCGAGCCCCAGGTGCGGTTTTACGCGGGGGCACCGATTATCACCCGCGGGTACGCGCTCGGCACGGTCTGCGTCCTGGACTGCCAGCCGCGCCCCCTCCCGGCTCAGGAGCTGTGGGCGCTCACCCAGCTCGCCCGGTTGGTGGGCGAACTGCTGGAGCACGGCACGGCCGGAACGCCGTTCGTGCCTGCACCTCGCCCCCCACACCCGCCCGCCGCCTGCGTGGTCGTGGACGCCTGTGGGCAGGTGCTGAGCATGAGTGATCCGGCCCGTGAGGCGTTGAACCTGAGCGGAAACGTCCCTGGGCGGCACGTTCACAATGTCCTGCGGCTGCATTGGGAGGAGGACGCGGCACGCGCGAAGGCAGCGGTCGAAGGGGGGGAACGCTGGACGGGCCGGGCAGTCCTCACGGTGCCGGAGGGGCCGAGCTTTGAGGGACCCGTGTTCCGGGCTCTCGTGACCGTCACGCCCCTGGCCGGACGTGACCACCGCCTCTACCTCTGGAGTGCCGACCGCCTGTCCACCTGACGGCCATCTTGCAGGGAAAGGAGACCGCGTAGGCTGCTGGCGCTCCAGCGTTCTCAGGGGCCACGGCGCCCTGACGCTGGCGGGATCTGCTCCTCCTCCAGCCCGGCGAGGATCGCCCCGCTGGGCCCCATGTCTAGGCACGCGCCGCCTCGGCCTCGCCCTGGGGGGAAGGTACGGGCGGTCTCATAGGACCCTGTGTGGACTGTTCGGCCAGGTGAATCTCTGGCGGTCGTGCCCGGGTTCTCCCTCCAGCACCTGCTCACCGCAAGTGGAACATCATGACGAAGTGTGCGGTCGCTCCCGCGAGCACGAACAGGTGCCACACCTCGTGAAACCCGAACACCCCCGGCCTGAAATCCAACCGCTTCGTCACGTACACCACCGCCCCCAACGTGTACAGCAGGCCACCAACGGTCAGCCACACCAGCGCCGCAGCAGGTAAGGACCGCGCCAGTTGCGGCAGGAAGCCGAGCGCCAGCCAGCCCATGCCCAAGTAGAGCGCCGTGGAAATCCAACGCGGCAGGCGCATCGTGATCAGCTTGAGCAGAATGCCGGTGAAGGCCAGGCCCCATACCAGGCCCAGCAGGCGCCACCGCAGCTCACCCGAGAGCCCGAAGTAGGCGACTGGGGTGTAGCTCCCCGCGATCAACAGGAAGATCGCGCTGTGGTCGAACTTCCGCAGCCACGCCAGGCTTCGCGCCGAGCCGTGGAAGGAGTGGTAGAGCGCGCTCGCCAGGAACAGTAACGCGAAGCTCACCCCGAACACGACGAACGGCCACAGGCTGAGGTCGCGGCGCTGCGCCCACCCAAGCAGCACCGCGAGGAGGGGAAGGGCGAGCACAACCCCCAGCCAGTGGGTGAGGGCGTTGACGGGCTCGCGCAACGTCATGGGCGTTCGGCGCATGGTCTAGCGTAGGAACAGGGGGGCACCCAGAGCAAGGTCAGCGATAAACGCCCGCCTTCTCGGACACCAGGCGCATGGATTTGACTTCGTGTGCATAAGACGCTATGTTAGGAATATCAAAGGCGGCCCAAAGGCCGCCTTTCGCCTGGCCGCCAGCCCTGATCAAGCTCACCGCCGGCGCGTGACGAACGGAATCGAAGAGGGCAACGCTCAGGCAGGCGTTGAAGGCATCTTCCAACGGAAGGGCCTCTGCTGTCCCGAGCCGCCCGGTGCCATCCCCGTGTCAGGGAATACCCCGGGGCCTTCTTGGAGGGAGACGTCCACCTTCTCAAAACGGGCGTGCGAGCGGGTCCATGTCGGCCCCCAACTGGTTCGAGTCCCGTCACCCGCACCTCTCAGACGGAGGGAACCCATCAGGTTCCCTCCGTCTTGTTTGACCACGCCAGGGTGTGGTCGGTGGGTGCCTCCAGCAGCACGCGGCGCACGAAGCGGGTCAGCGTCGCCTCATACACCTCCGGGTCGATGTTCCAGGGCCGCACGTGTTCAGCGCCCTCGACCCGGTGGTAGTCCACGATGTCCGGCCGGGCGTGCGCGAGGCGCTCCACATGCGCCACCGGCACCGTCCGGTCCGCGCTGCCGTGAAACAGCAGCATTGGGGTCGTGAACCGCTCCATCACGCTGTGGTGATCGATGGCATCGAAGTCCTGCCCGCTCTTGAATGTGGTCAGCCACTCCACCATCCCGGCGAAGGGCAGCAGGCGATATCGGCGCGCGTAGTGGCGGATCAGCGTTCGCCACTCCAGCGGCGGAGAATCCAGGATCACGCCGCCGATCAGCGGGGCCAGGGCGGAGTAGCGCAGGAAGGCCAGCGTGATCCCACCCCCCATGCTGAAGCCCATCAGCAGGAGGCGCCGTGCCCCATGCATGCGGGCGTAGTGGACCGCCGCCTCCAGGTCCTCCCATTCCTCGGCGCTCAGGCGGTACACGCCCTGCCGGGTGCGGGGGGCACCGTGGGCGTTGCGGTAGGTAATCGTCAGGCTGCTGATTCCCAGCCGGGCGAAGGTGGGCAGGATGCGCAGGGCGTCTTGCCGTAACCCCTTGTACCCGTGCGTCACGATCACCCAGTCGGTGCCCGCCGCCTCGCCGTCCGGCCCGCCCGGGACCAGCCAGGCGGGCATCGGGCCATGTTCGGCGGGCACCAGCACGTCCTGGTACTTCAACCCCCGTGAGGCGGGCGTGCCCAGGCCGACGGTGCTGGGCCGCACCTCCTGACCGGCCGGCAGCGCGGCTTCCTGCCACTGCACGGCGCGGGTGACCGTGCGGCGGGTCTGCTCCAGGACGGGGCCGAGCTGAGCGAAGTACCGGACGCCCACCGGATCATCCCACTCCAGCCCCAGCACCCCCGCGCGGGTGGTGCCCGAGTTGCGGGTCAGAGTGAAGGAGGTCGGATCGGCGTCTGGCCGGACATCCGGGTCCGGGGTTTCCTGATCGCCCTGCACCTCCAGGACCCGGGTGCGCGGAATACGGCGCCGCACTGCTGGCGCCCAAACCAGCGCGTCGGCGAAGTGCCAGCCCACCCTCAGCACCGCGACGCCAGCCACACCCAGCGCCAGGAGGACCAGGGGCCAGCGTGAGCGGTGAGGCCGCAGGACGAGGCGCATTCGCCGCATAGCCAGAACGATGTCAAACCCGGGGGCAACCCGTCCGGGGAAGTTTAGGCAGAGGAAGCTGGCTGGCTCAGGTGGGAACAGCACAGCCTCCCCTCGCTGACCTCGAACCCGGCCTAATTCTGAAGTTTGCCCTGCATCACGCTGGCGATGGCCTTCCGGGCCCCCTCCAAGTAGGGCTGGGCAGCGGCGTCGACCAGGCCGAGGTCGCTGAGGTACAACTCCGCCTGCATCATGCCAACGTCCACGGCGTCGTCGTGGGCGCGGTTCTGCGTCAGCGTGATGTAGTACCACGTGGAAGCCACTTGACGGACGGACGCGAAAATCATGTTGTCCATGCCTGCTCCTGGTTCTTCGGCCCTGCCGACTTCACGGGCGCGGGAGGAAGGCGAGGTGGCCCTCGAACAGCCGCCGGCTGACCTGGTGGGGCTTTCGCTCGACCAACGTGCCCTGCATGCGGCCATGCTGGGTGGTGACCTGCACCTCACAGCGCCCGGCGTTCTGGGCACACGCCTCGCTCAGGGCCTGGATGTCCGTTTGCAAGGTGCCCTTGGGCGGCTTGTCCGCCTCGGCGAGAATCGTCAGTCGCTTGTTGGGCGCGACTTGGTAGTGGCCGTGGAGGGTCAACATGCCCTCACCGTAGGCGCTCTGCCGCCGTGCAAATGCGGACCCCGACCTTTCGACCTTGACCGCTTGTTGGGATCGGGATGGGGCCGGAACGGTGCGTCAGGCTCAGCCTGCCGACTTGGTGAGCTTGGCCGCTATGTGTCGGCGCTTCCCATCCTAGAATGGGGAGGTAGTTTTCCAAGTACGCAGTGAATAAACGGCGCACGGGGTGATCCACCGTGCGCCGTTTCGTAGGTTGAAATTCGAGGAGTGGAACATGGCGGTAGGTCGAGTGAAGTGGTTCAATGCGGAAAAGGGCTTCGGATTCATCGCGACGGAAGGCAGCGACGACGTGTTCGCGCACTTCAGCGCGATCCAGGGCGCTGGGTTCAAGAAGCTCAACGAGGGCGATGAGGTCGAGTTCGAGGTGGAGTCCGGCCAGCGTGGCAAGGGCCCGCAGGCCAGGAACATCGTGGTCACGAAGGCTGCCCCGGTGAGCGAGTTCGGCAGTCGCCCGGCCCGCCGCGACGACCGCTGGTAAGCCCAGGCTCATGCAGACCAGAGGACCGGCAACGGTCCTCTTTGTTGTGCTTGGAAGCTCGACCGCCGGCTGGGAGAGGAATGGCTCAGGCTTCGTTGCGGACGTGTTCGGCCTGAACAACAGGATTGGCCCACCTGCTCCCGAACTGGTTGGCCCCCCAGCCGGGTGATCACCCGTTATCGGGCCGAAGGCCGTTCCTCCTCAGGCCTGCTGGAGAGCAGGGGAAGCCCTCTGACCAGCGCCGGAGGCTGATCCCCGGGCCTCACCGCCCGTGTGAACTTACCTCCTCGCCCGGCGCCTCCATCCGGGGATGAAGACGGGCTTTACCGGACCCATCCTCGCCGCTTCCTCTGGCGCCCCAGCATGACCCATGCCGTCCCCCCTCGTCGTCATCGGCGGCTCCGCAGGTGCCCTCTCCGCCCTGCTCAAACTCGTGCCGTCCCTGCCCCCCGACTTCCCGGCCCCCATCCTGCTCGTCGTGCACACCCCAGCCGATCAGCCCAGTTACCTCCCGCAGGTGCTGAGCCGGGCCGGACCGCTCCCCGCCCAGCACGCGCGGCACGGTGACCTCCTCGAACCCGGGCGCATCTTCGTCGCGCCCCCCGACCACCACCTGCTGGTGACGGGGGATCACCTGCACCTGTCGCGCGGTCCCCGGGAGAACCTCGCGCGCCCCGCCATCGACGTGCTCTTCCGCTCCGCCGCGGAGGCGTACGGCCCACGGGTCATCGGGGTGCTGCTCAGCGGCATGCTGAACGACGGCACCTCCGGCCTGTGGACCATCCAGCAACTTGGTGGCCGGACCCTCGTGCAGCACCCGGAGGACGCCGAGTACCCCGAGATGCCCCTGAGCGCCCTGCGACACGTGGCGGTGGATCAGACCCTGCGGGCTGGCGAGATCGGGCCGTGCCTGGTGAGCTGGCTTCAGGAGCTGGGCGTGAAGGGAGGAGGATTCAGCCTGGATGAGGAACAGCGGCGACGGGTGACGGCGGAAGTGGCGGTTGTCGCCGGCGACAACACCTTTGAGAACGGTGTCCTGACCCAGGGTCCGCCCTCGACCCTGACCTGCCCGGAGTGTCACGGCGTGCTGGGGCGGGTCTTGGAGGGGGGGTTGACCCGCTTTCGCTGCCACACCGGGCACGCCTTTACGGCCGAGGTGCTGCTCTCGGAGTTGCGGCGTCAGGGCGAGGCCACGCTGTGGAATGCGGCCCGCGTGATGGATGAGCAGGTGATGGTGCTCGACCATTTGAGCCAACGCGGCCAGCCCAATGAGGCAGGGGCGGCTCGGCGGGAGGAGGCGCGGGTGATCCGGGAACGGGGGAACGTCTTGCGCCAGTTCACCCAGCGCGCGGGGGCAGAGGCGTTGGACGAAGCGTCCTCCTAGCACGGGGTTGGGACAGCGGCGGCCCTGGAGGCTCCTGAGGAAACTCACGCCTCCCTGTGTGAAACGCCGCAGGCGACGAAGAGGGAGCAGGTCACCCGGCCGAAAGGGAGCCTCCCCAGGTCAGGGGGTGTCCCCGCTCGTCCACCCCGCGATGCCCGTGTCGGCCAATCACCGGACCTCTGGGCCGAGGCGGGTGGGCGCGGGAACCAAAGGATCAGGAGGGGGCCAGGTACGCCCCCTCCCGCCTCCTGGGATCAGCTCAGCGCTGGGGCGGCCCCTCGGTGGGCCCCCCCAGCTTCACCTGGGTCTGAGCGTGCGGCGCCGGCGTGCTCTGCATCGGGGTACTCGGCACCGGAATGCTCTGTACTGGGGCCGTCCGGCTGCGCCCGGCCAGGCCAGCGAGACCGAGCAGGCCCAGGAGGCCCCAGGGGAAGCTGGGGCCCTGCCGCTCATTGCCGCGCACGCCGTCACTCTCCGAGGTCGTGGTGATGGCGTCATTCTGGGTGCCCGCCGTTCCGGTGGCGGTCGTCGTGTCCGTCGCCGCGCCTGCCGCATCCGTGATGGTTGCGGCGTCGGTGGCCGTGTCGGTGCCCTGGACTTCGTTCCCGGCGGCGCCGTCACTCTCGGTCTGGGTGGTGACGTTGTCGTTCTGCACGTCCGTCGTTCCGGTCGGGGTCGTGGAAGTACCCGTGCTCTGGGCCGAGGCCATGACTGGACCGGCCACCAGGGCCAGCGCGATCTTCTGTACGTTCGGGATCATGGTGCGCTTCTCCTTTGAGGAAGGGGGGACAGGAAGGAATCGTGCGGTCCGCTCAGCTCCGGTGGTCGCGGCCGTCATCGCCAGCCTGGGAGACCCGAACGTCGCCGGTCGGGTTGACGTCCAGCACCTCGCGCCCCACCGTATCGGTGACCGTCTGCTGCTCGGTCACGCTGCGCTTGCCGACCTCGACCTCCTCGGTCACGTACGCCTGCTTGCTCACGTTCGCCCGCTCGGCCTCCAACTCCACCCGCACCGTCTGCCCCGCGCTGCTCAGGAACGCGTCGCCCTCGACCGGGCGCGCGTCCGTCACCGCATGGCGTTCGATCACGACCTCCTCGCGCTGGAGGGGGACGGCCACGCTCTCCTGACGGGTCTCGACATGCTTGCCGATCTCAACCTGTCCGGCGAGGTACCGCTCCTTGTTCACCAACAGGCGCTCCTCGAGGAGCTGGAGACGGCCCGGTGTCTTGAACATCCGGTCGGTGGTGTCCTCGTCGCGGGAGTGGTAGGTGGACCCCGTGCCCGCCGCCACTCCCGCCGTCGTGGGTACCGTATCGGCGGTGGCGGCGGCCAGGTTGCTGCCGCGCAGGACGCGCTCGTCGCTGCTCTGGAGGTCGAAGGTGTACTCCTCGTCGGAGCGGTAGCGGTGCATGGAGGCGAGCTGACCGGCCGTGAGGTCGTCGAAATGAACCCCGTCATCCTCGATGCGGGCCAGCCCGATGGGGAGGAGCCGGGCACCCTCCAGGCTCCCCCCATCGTCAATCATCAGGTAACGGATCTTGCCGTAGGTGTCGTCCACCAAGGCGTCGCGAACAGTGCCCAGGCGCTGCCCACTGCTTCCGTAGGCGGTCGCGCCGACCGGGTTGTACAGCCCCGCGTCCTGGAAGTCTTCGGCGTGGCGGCTGGAGATATCAGACAGTCGGTGCAGATGTGGCATGCGTACTCCTTGCGAGAATCGGGTTCTCGTCCTGGGGCAGTCTCGGGGTTGAGTGTCCGGCTTCCCTGAGAAAGTTGAAAAGGCCGCGGCCGTTTCCAAAGGTTCGTTGAAGTGTTCCGTAAGAAGACGTTGAGAGAAGAGAGGGCCTCCGCATCTGAACGCCGTGCGGGGAGAATTCCCTACTTTCCTGATGGGCCTCAACGATGTTCCGCAACCAGGCTGGGCGGCGGCGGGAGCGCAAACTCACCACTTAGGCCACAGATGGGGAGGGTGAGTGCCGGCACGGGCAACGTCACCTGGACGCCCAGCTTCAGCAGGAACCATGAGGAGGCGAGCGGTGGGCCGGTCGCCGAGGTCAGGTGGCGCCGGCTGAGCGTTTGTGTTCGCGTGGCGACCCGCTTGGCCCCACGCCGTGAACCTGGATGCGTTCGCCGCATGGTGGGCAATGGGCCATCCCCGGGCTGAACGAGTCAGGGAGGGTTGAGGCAGAGAGCACCTGGCGAGGCCAGGTGGGAAGGATCGGGCCGTCTCCGGCCGTTCCGCTGTCCCCAGCCGGAAGGCCACTCAGGAACTGTATCCGCCGCCCGGCTCCTCCAGCACGGTCAGGATTGCCACGGCCAGGCCACGCGCGCAGGACCGCGCCTCCTGGCCCTCGTCGAGGGAGCAGGCCCGGGCGGTCTCACCGCTGAACCGTGGGCAGGGGGCAGACCACCGGGCGCCGCTCGCGTGCCGCGTGGCCCAGGCATCGTTCCGGCAATAGGCGATGGGCAGACGGCGCCTGTTCGCCAGGACATGTACGTTGAGGAATGAATTTACAAGACATCGCTGTCCACGGTGCATGGCGCGCCCTGGTCACCCTGGGGCTGCGCCGTGATCTGGAGCGGCTGGAAGCCCAGGGCGTCGAGTTCTTCTGGCGCTCTGCGGGCGAGTTGCCCGCGGGGACCTACCTCTTCGGCGCCAGGCTGGACGGCGTGCTGCTGGCCTCGCACGACGGCTCGGAAATGCCCCGGCAGGCCATCAGCGAGGTCATCCTGGGTGCGATGACGGCCCGTAGCATGTTCGTGACGCCGAAGGCAAGCTCTTTCCGGGTCCAGGGCCGATGATGCCCCCTACCCACGACGAGAAAGGAGGTCCGTGATGGACCGCATGACCTGCGCTTCCGTCCGCCCGGTGGGTTCGGCGCGGGACTCCATCGTCCGGACGCCGAGCCGGTCGCATGACGCGCTGGACGTGGGCCTGATGCAGCCCGGGATTTCCCTGAGTGACCTGGGCCTGGTGGACGCGGCGGCCCAACCCGACCTGGAGGGGGCGCGCACGGCCACGCCATCGTCATGCAGGGACGGCTCCACAAGGAAGCACCACGATCAGGCGTGCTCGTCCAGCAGGACGACCGCGCCCCAACCAGAGGTTCGAGCATGCCATTTTCCACACTGACGTTACGCTGGATGCCGGGAACCACGGACCGGGTCCGCTTCGAGAAGGGGGGCCGCACCTTCACCGTGTTGCTACGGGATGTGCAGCGCCCGGATGTCCACAGCCTCAGTGCGCTGTATCTCAAGGGCAGCGTGACGCTCGGGGTGACCCGGGTCCATCTGTCCGACCTGATGGGGCCGCTGAGGCAGCACGTCACCGCTGAAGCGGCGGGGACCCCGGCGGGCGCCTGGGTGGCGGCGGGGGGCCTGACGGCGGATGAACCGCAGGATGAGGCGTCCAGTGAACGCGCTTCACCTCAGCCCGGGAGGCGTTGACGAGGGCACGGCAGAAAGGCCCGGCTCCACCAGCCCGCGTTGAGGGAGCTGATCAAGAAGCTTGACCGACGGCCTGGGCCAGTTCTCCAGCTCCAATCTCTGGAAGGACCTGGAGCACGAAGCGCGCGAGGATCGCCCCGCTCTGGGCCGATGTTCCAGGGCCGCACATGTGCGGCCCCCTCGACCCGGTGGTCCTCCACGGTGTCCGGCCCGGCAGGCGCCAGCCGCTCCACGTGCGCGACCCGCATCAGGCGGTCCGCACCGCCGTGGAGCAGCATGGGCGTGGTGAACCGGTCCATCACGCTGTGGGGGTCGGTGGCGTCGAGCTCCTGCCCGCTCTTCAGCACGGTCGACCACGCCACCGTCCCGGCCAGCGGCAACAGCCGGTCACGCCGGGCGTCGTGCCGGATCAGGGAGCGCCATTCCAGCGGCGGGGCATCGAGGACCACCCCGCGAGGAAGGCGCAGCGGTACCGCAACAAGGCTAGGGTGAGGCCGCCCCCCCGTAGAAAAGCCCAGCAGCCGTCGCCGCCCGCCACACGCGCGGGCGGAGCACACCGCTGCTTCCAGGTCCATTTCTGGGCGCTGAGGCGCTACACGCCCTGCTGGGTCCGGGGCGCGCCGTGCGCGTTGCGGTCAGTGATGGTCAAGCTCGACAGGCCCAGCCGGGCGAAGGTCGGCAGGATGCGCAGGGCGTTCTGGCGCGTCCCCTTGTTCCCGTGCGTCACGATCACCCCGTCGGTGCCCGCCGCCTCACCGTCCGGGCCTACGGGCCGTGTCCAGCCGGCACCAGCACGTCATGCTTCAGTCCCCGTGAAGCCGGGGAGCCCAGGCCGCCGGTGCTGGACCGCATCGCCTGACCCATCCGCCGCCTGCCACTGCACGGCGCGGATGACCGTGCGGCGGGTCTGCTCCAAGACTGGACCGAGCTGGGCGAACGACCGGACGCCCGCCGGGTCATCCCACTCCAGCCCCTGCACCTCCGCGCGGGTGGTGCCCGGGGTGCGGTCAGGGTGAGCCGGGTCGGGTGGGCGGTGGGCTGACCATCAGGGTTGGGGTCTGCTGATCGCCTTGGACCTGAGGACGTGGATGGGCGGAACCCACCGCCGCACCGGCGGTGCCCACACCAGAGCGTGGGCGAGCTGTCAACCTACCCCGAGCACCGCGACTCCAGTCTGGCCCAGTGCCAGGAGGACCCGGGGGAGGCGTGAGCGTTGAGGCCGTGAAGCTGAAGGCGGACGCTTCACCCTTGAAAAGGTGCCGTACCCGGGGCGAAGGCGTTCGGGAAGTTCAGGCAGGGGGAACCTGGCTGGCTCAGGCGGGAGGCAACCCGGCAGGGAAGATCGGGCCGCCTCAGGCTGTTTCACTGGCCCCAGCCGGGAGGCCGCTCAGGAACTGTATCCGCCGCCCGGCTCCTCCAGCACGGCGAGGATCGCCACCGCCAGGCCCCGCGCGTAGGCCCGCGCCTCCTCGCTCTCGTCGAGGGGGAAGGCCCGCGCCGTCTCATAGCTTTTTTTGCGGACGCAGTACCCCAGCACTTCCCAGTGCGGGGCGTCAAAGGCGGGCGGATGGAACAGGTAGACGACCCCCTGCACCTCGCTCTCCTCGCCGTCCTCCAATTCGACGTGCGCCAGACCGAACGCCGTGGCGTGGTTGTGTGGTTCTTCCCGCTCGGGCAGTCCCTCGATAGGTGCGAACGAGGCCTCGACCACCGGCGGGAAGTCGCATTCCTGATGCCACGTCACCGTCCGTCCTCTGTCTCCAGGTGCGGGGCGGTCGCCTGGAGGACCGCCCGCGCGCGCTGAAGAACACGCTCGCGCTCGGCAGCGCCAAAGTGCTCGGGCGCGGCCAGGATGTGCATCAGTTCCTCGACGACCTGGCGCAGCTCGCGTCCCTGCGCCGCCGTGAGGCCGCGTCCACGCCCCAGGCCCTCGGGAGCAGCGCCTTCCGGGCGGCTGGGAGGGTCTTCTTGCCCGGCCACCCTCACCTCCCGGTTCATCGGATCACGGTGACGGGCACGCCGACCGTCAGGCTGCTCCAGGCCCGGTCGGCGGTGAAGGCGGGGACCCCGAGGCGTTGCGCCAGGGCCAGGCAGGCCCGGTCCCCCAGGCTGAGCCCTTGCGCTTGGGTCGGCACGCGCAACTCGGCCGTCACCACCGCGTCCGCATCCCCATAGGGCTCGACCTGCAACCCCTCGATGCGGAGGTCGCGCGCTGTCGCCCGCACGTCTCCGCCACGCTCGCCCACCTTGCTCAACACCTCGGCGAAGTTCACTGCACTGATGATCGGCTCATCCTCGAAGGCCGCGTCCACCTGCTCCGCTCCCGGCTCGCGCCGAAGCCAGGCGATTACGGCGCTGGCATCCAGGACGATCACTCGTCCGCCTCACGCCGGGAGGCCTCCCGGCGGTCCTGCAACAACTCATCGGTTAAACTCACGTCCTTAGAGGCGAGCTGAGCACCCAGGGCGAAGAGGCGTGACCGGGCCTCTCCTTTCCGCTCCATCACGATGCGCTCGCCGTCCAGGTACAGGACGAATTCGCCTCCCTCCGGGATGTTGAGTCGTTCGCGGACCTGGAAGGGCACGACGACTCGCCCCTGGGCGTTCATCTTCACTTCGTAGGCGGACTTGGCGGTCATGCTGTCATTGTACCAAGCTGCGTGCCACTCAGTTTTCAAAGCTGTCATTCCTAATTTTTTCTGCTAAGTCACCTTATCAAAAGGGTATAATTCTTACGAGTAGGGGAGAGCTGGGAGTAGAATGAGAGTAAGGAGGTACAGTGATGGGACGAACAGTGCTAACAAGTAAGGGACAGGTGACGATCCCAGCGAACGTTCGGGAAGCGTTGGGACTCGGTGCTGGCGACCAACTGCTGATCGAGCTTCAGGAGGGCGGGTTCTCCGCCAAAGTCGTGAAGAAGACGAGGGTGAGTGAGTTGCGGGGGATGTTCGCCGGGCCGCCGCTGCCCGAGAAGGAAGAACTGCGGGAGAGCATCGGGCGTGAACTCGGGGAAGAGCTGGAGCGTTCCCCTTGAACCTGTGGCTGGATGCCAACGCCATCCTGCGCTTCCTCGTCAACGACCACGAGGAGCACGCCCGGCGGGTCGAGGGCCTGCTGGAACGCGCCGAGCGGGGAGAAGTGCAGCTCGTCGTGACCGCCCTCGTGATCGCCGAGTGCACCTGGGTCCTCAACTCCTTTTACAAGCGGGACCGGGTGGAGATCGCCGAGGGCCTGCTCCGCTTCCTGGCGGCCGACGGATTGACCCTGCCGGAAGAAGACGCCGTGCTCGAAGGGTTGCGCCTGATGCTGACCCGCAGTGTGGATTTCGCGGACGCCTACCTGGCCGCCTGTGCCAAGGGACGGGGGGAGGCGGTCGCCTCGTTTGATCTTGACTACCGCAAGCTGGGGTGTGAGGTGGTGACGCCTTGACCCTAGATGTCTATAAGGGCGAGTTGGTCGCCCGCGCCCGCACCTGGGTGGACTTGCCTCTCGATGAGCGGCGCCGCCGGGCGGTGGCGGCGGCCAGGGACCGGGATGGGGAAGCCCTCTGGGACCTGACCGAGGCGTACATGACGACCCACGGTTCGGCCGGGGCGCGCGTGCGTCCCCACACCCTGCGGATGTACCGCCTGGGCGTCCGTCACTGGTTGGCCTACGGGAACACGGCGGCCGTCGCGCTGCTCAACCCGACGCCTGACGCGGGCGCCTTGTATCTCCGCTCCCTGGAGGCCTCGGGCAAGGCGCCCTCGACGGCGCAGGTCTACCTCGCCGGGGTGCGCCAGCTCTACCGGGCGCTGCGCTGGGCCGGGGCGACCACCGCCGATCCCTTCCTCGACGCGCGGCCCGCCCGGGATAAGACGGCGCCCTGGGACAAGCGCCAGCCCTACCCGGAGGAGGACGTGCAAAAACTCCTCGGCGCCGCGACGCCCGAGCTGCGCCTGCTGGTCCTGCTGGGGGCGCACGCCGGGCTGCGGGCCAGCGAGATCGTCGCTCTCACATGGGAGGACGTGCAGCTTGACGCCGGAACGCTGCGGGTGCGGGACGGGAAAGGCGGGAAGGCCAGGGTGATCAACCTCAGCGCCTCGCTGACCGCGGCACTCGCGGCCCTGGGTGGCAAGACCGGGCTGGTGATCGGGCGCAGTCCCGAGGCGGCCAGGCTGAGGCTCAAGACCTTGTGCAAGCAGGCGGGGGTGGCGTACCGGGGGCTGCACGCGCTGCGGCACTACAACGGGACCCGGATCGTGCGCGCGGGGCTGAGCCTGGAGGCGGCCGCCCAGCACCTGGGGCACGCCAGCATCGAGACCACCCGGGTCTATGCCAAGTGGAGTGACGACACGCTCAAGCGTGAACTCGGCCGGTGGTAGGGCCCTTGAATGTCAATCTGGCAGGGGCGGACGAGGAGGCGTGGGTGGGCTTTCTTCTTTGCGGACCGGCTGGCGGTGGGTCGGCAAAAGAAGAGGTGGCGGTGATCGGGCGGACGCCGGAAGCGGCGCGGGGGAGACTGCGGACCTTGTGCAAACGCGAAGGCATTCCCTATTTGGGCCTGCACGCGCTGCGGCATACGGCGGGGACGCGGCTGGTGCGGGCAGGGTTTCAGCTTCAGGACGTGGCCGAGCACCTGGGGCACAGCGACGTGCAGACGGCCCGGACCTACGGCAAATGAGCCGACGACCGACTCAAGGAGCACATGCGGGGCAGTTGACCTCCTGCGCTGGTGGGCCTGGACTGGGGATGCGGCACCGGCAGCAGGATGTGGCTTCAATCCTCAGTCACCCCAAAGGACGGCTGCAACCCCAGCAGGCGTACGTCGAGGTTACGGGAGCCGTTGTTTCAATCCTCAGCCGCCCCGAAGGACGGCTGCAACGGGAGACCGACGCCCCAGTGGGTACCGTCGCCCCAGGTTTCAATCCTCAGCCGCCCCGAAGGACGGCTGCAACGACGATGCCAAGCGCAGTGGCCTTACCGCCCTTGTGGTTTCAATCCTCAGCCGCCCCGAAGGACGGCTGCAACCACGAGGGGGGGCCCGGGTGGGGGAGGTAGTGCCATGTTTCAATCCTCAGCCGCCCCGAAGGACGGCTGCAACACTGGGACGGCAACAACATGGAGCGCAGCGGCACGTTTCAATCCTCAGCCGCCCCGAAGGACGGCTGCAACGGGCCGCAACAACAGCAACCGTCCCCCACCCCCGTTTCAATCCTCAGCCGCCCCGAAGGACGGCTGCAACTGTACCCGAGCGGGGTCACGATCACGTCGAACTCGTTTCAATCCTCAGCCGCCCCGAAGGACGGCTGCAACACCTGGGAGGCGTGGCGGGATCACAGGTTTATCGGGTTTCAATCCTCAGCCGCCCCGAAGGACGGCTGCAACGTGGTCGTCCCCAGTCCCTTTGCCGTGCCCTCCATGTTTCAATCCTCAGCCGCCCCGAAGGACGGCTGCAACACGTAGCTCTGCTGCGTCCCGCGCCGTGACACCGTGTTTCAATCCTCAGCCGCCCCGAAGGACGGCTGCAACTCCGGGCCTCTGGTGCTGCTCAACTGCCGCGCTCCGTTTCAATCCTCAGCCGCCCCGAAGGACGGCTGCAACTTTGAGGCGCTGGCCCAGATCGCTACCACGGGCGAGTTTCAATCCTCAGCCGCCCCGAAGGACGGCTGCAACCGCGCGCTCGCCTCGCCCTGGCGGGCCAGCCCGCCGTTTCAATCCTCAGCCGCCCCGAAGGACGGCTGCAACGGGGTGAGTCTCTCCCCTGGCCTGAGTTCAGGGTTTCAATCCTCAGCCGCCCCGAAGGACGGCTGCAACCTGCTGCGCTACCGGGCGGTGATCGGGCTGTTGCGGGTTTCAATCCTCAGCCGCCCCGAAGGACGGCTGCAACAAGGACCATTTTGGATACGCGGCTAAATATGCTGCAGTTTCAATCCTCAGCCGCCCCGAAGGACGGCTGCAACTGCGGATTCTCGCGGCGCGCGCGGGCGAGGGCGAGTTTCAATCCTCAGCCGCCCCGAAGGACGGCTGCAACCGGCACGCTCATCGAGGAGCTGTGCGCCGTACGAGGTTTCAATCCTCAGCCGCCCCGAAGGACGGCTGCAACCCCAGGCTCGCGCGGTGCTCGTTGAGTTGGTCCCGTTTCAATCCTCAGCCGCCCCGAAGGACGGCTGCAACGCCATGAGTTACAGCGCGATGGAGGGGTTGTACTGGTTTCAATCCTCAGCCGCCCCGAAGGACGGCTGCAACGTCCCCACATGAGGGACTACTGGGCGCGTAGGCTGTTTCAATCCTCAGCCGCCCCGAAGGACGGCTGCAACTTCAGTGGCGGGCTTTCTCCCCGTCTTCCTGACGTTTCAATCCTCAGCCGCCCCGAAGGACGGCTGCAACCGCCGTTCGCCGCAGCTTCCATCCCCGTGAGTTTGTTTCAATCCTCAGCCGCCCCGAAGGACGGCTGCAACTCGAGGATGCCGCCGTGATCACCTTCAAGGTGGAGTTTCAATCCTCAGCCGCCCCGAAGGACGGCTGCAACACCGTGATCCTTGAGTCGGTTTCCGGGTGGCGGCAGTTTCAATCCTCAGCCGCCCCGAAGGACGGCTGCAACCGTGTCCGTCTGCATCGTAGGCGGCGAGGCTGACGGTGTTTCAATCCTCAGCCGCCCCGAAGGACGGCTGCAACTTGCATCCGTCGCGCAACGCCTTGCGCACGCTGGGGTTTCAATCCTCAGCCGCCCCGAAGGACGGCTGCAACGAGCTTCATGGGCAAGACGAAGCGGGGCCTGATCGTTTCAATCCTCAGCCGCCCCGAAGGACGGCTGCAACACTTCGCGCACGTCCTCCCGATCTGGCACTCGGCGTTTCAATCCTCAGCCGCCCCGAAGGACGGCTGCAACGGTTTACATGCCCAATTCCCTCCAGCACGCATTCTATCCTTTATCTTGCGCGAACCTCTCCTGACCTGTCCAGCGTTCAGCACCTGACCTTTCTCTCCGTTGTCATGCACCGCGTCCAGCATGGACCTTCTGCAAAACGCGAACCCTTCGGCCGACCACCGTCGCGGGGGGTTCGCGTAAGGGTTATAGGATCAGGGGGGCACCCAGGTCGCGGTAGCCGTCTCGCCCGAAGGCCTCCACAAAACGCTCGCGGGGCTGGCGCAGTCGGTAGATGCGGATGCTGTCCTCAGTAGGATCCATCTCGGAGAGCAGCCGCTCACGCAGGGCGAGGAGCTGGACCTCCGTCACACTGATCTCGAAGACGCTGTGCTGGACCCGCTGGCCGTGGGCGACGCAGACCTTGGCGACCCGGCGCAGCCGCCTGCGCCCGGCGGACGTGTCGGTGGACACGTCGTAGGTGATCAGCAGGTCGATCATCGGTGCAGGTACGGCGGGTAGTGGGGCCGGTCACCGCGCAGGTGCTGGGCGAGCAGACGGGCCTGGACGTGCGGGATCAGCCCGAGCGGCGTCTTGCGCCCGGTCAGGGAGTGGAAAACCTCCTCGCCCTTGCGCTCCTGGAGGTGCCGGAGGATGGTCCGCCGCCCGTCCTCGGTGAGGGTGACGGTGCGGCCCTCGTGCAGGGTGAAATCACGCGGGGTGAGTTGCTGACGGTTGATCAGGGTGAGGACGGCGCGGTCGGCGATCACCGGGCGCAGTTCCTCCATCAGGTCGAGGGCGAGGCTCTGGCGTCCGGGGCGCAGGGCATGGAGAAAGCCGATCTGCGGGTCGAGACCCACCGTCTGGCACGCGCTGGCGCACTCGCCCGCAAGGAGCGTGTACACGTAGTTGAGGACAGCATTGATAGGGTCGCGGGCGGGCCTGCGGGTGCGCTCGCCCAGCCAGAAGAAGTCACGGTTGGCGCGCAGCATCAGGCTGAACACCTCGAAGTAGCTGCGGGCGGCAGTGCCTTCGATGCCGCGTACCTCGTCCACAGTCTCGGCAAGGGGCAGCACCCCGACCTGCGCGTTGATGTCGCGCGCGGCCTGACGCAGGGTGGGGGCGTCCTCCTCGGCCGCCTCCCGGGCCGAGCGGAGCAGGGTCGTCTTCTGGTTCTGAAGTTTTCCCGCCGCGACGTACCGTGCCACCGCCAGGGTGCGGCCGGGGTCGCAGGTGCAGGCGTGCTGGGCGACCCTCAGCAGGACATTGCCGCTGACCGGCGTCTCGGTGCGGGCAGTGAACTGGCCCCACTCGGTCAGCCAGGTGACGGGCTTGTGCGCTCGCGCCAGCTTCTGAATCAGGAAGGGACTGAGCAGCACGTTCCCAAAGACGACGATCCCGTCGAGGTGGTGGAGGGGCAGCATGGCCTTCCTCTCGCCTTCCACGTCGACCCGCACGTTGTCGTTCTCCAGATGCAGGTAGCTCTTCTGGGTCTGCACGTACAGGGTATTGAGCAGCGTCCTCATAGCAACCTCGTGTCGAAGGGGTCGTAGCCGGCGGGAAAGTCGCGCGGGGCGAAGGGCTCGCAGGCATCGAAGAGGCTGCAAAACTGGCAGCGTTCGTCGGCGGCGGGTGAGGGAAGCTCGCCGCTGCCCAGCAGGGCCCTCACGCCGTCCCGCGTCTCCAGCACTGCCCCGCGCAGTTCGGGGGTAAAGGCCACGTCCCGGCGCTTGCGGCTGGCGACGTGATAGATGAAGCCCTGCGCGATGCTCACGCCGAACATCTCCTCCAGACAGAGGGCCTGCGCGCAGAGCTGCACCTCGTCCGCGAGGCGGGGTTTGGCGCGGCCCGACTTGTACTCCACCGGGCGGGGCGAGCCGTCCGGGAGGAGTTCCACCACGTCCGCTATCCCGGCGAGGCCGTGCAGGCGCGACACCAGGGGCAGGGCGCGCAGGGTCCGCACCCCGTCCCGCTCCTCGCTCCCGCCGCCATGCGCCCGCGCGTGCGACTGGTGACCGCGCGCCGTCTGGCCGGTGTCCTCCCACACCCCCTCGACGTGGATCAGAGCGAACTGGCGAGGGCAGAAGACGAAGTGTTGCAGGGCCGAGAGCGTGACCGGCTCGTCCATAGGGCCTCCAGAAGGAAAAGGGCCGGGGGGAGGCCCGGCCATGCGTTCGCGTTTACTCGTCCAACCGGGTCAGCGTGACGCCCTGCGGCAGCCTAAACGTGTCCACCTCGACCGGCTGGTAATCGTCGAAGCCGCGGGCCACGGTCACGTCCTCGCGGCGTCTGGGCTTCACGAGGTCGAGGAGCCTGTGGGCGGGCGCGTTCCCCAGAGGCGACGAGTGGCTGAACACGTACAGCCCCCGGCAGGCGGTCAGGCCGCGCGAGGCGCTGCGGTCGAGGTCCCACATGTTCACCAGGGCCTGCCACAGCACGGCCAGGTCCTCGTCGCCGAAGCCGGTGTCGCGGGCGAAGGCGGGCACGTAGAAGCCGTGCGCCACGTAGAGTCCGTAGGGGATGTAGGCCTTGCGGCCCATCGTGCCGCTGCGGGCCGTTTCGTCCTCCGCCGCCTGCTTGGGGGCGGGCTTGGTGAGCGCCACGCGGGTGATGGCGGCGTCCAGTCCCAGGATCGGATCGACGCTGCGCGCGAAGGTCAGTTGCACCGGGCCGCGCACCTGTCCCGCGTTGACCTCGGTGCTCATCACGGCGCCAAAGGTGCGGATGTCGAAGAAGTTCTCGCACATCCACTTTTTCGCGGCCTGGATGTCGGTTTGAGTGGCCTTCTTCGGGTCCTTGCCGAGCGCGGTGTAAGCCCGGCCGTGCTGGTTGTTCAGGATGGCGCCCTGCTGGACGTAGATCTTGTAACGTTCTTCGCCGCCCCGCAGCGCGTCCACGTAGTTGCGGACCTTGCGCTTGAGCGACACGTCCGTCACGATGCCCAGGCCCGTCTCAGGGTCGGTGCGTGGCAGGTTGCCAGCGTCCGGGTCGCCATTGGGATTTCCGTTCGTCACGTCGAAGATCAGGACGAAATCGTGGCGGTTGGTGGCGTTGAAGTGGGGCGCGGTGGTAGCGGGCTGTTCGGCAGTCGCGCTGGTCATTGGACGGCTCCTTCGGTGAGCAGGGGTTCGGGCTGCGGGACGTTCTTCTCGGCCTCGGCCCTGGCTTTCTTCGCTTCGGCGCGTTCCCGGATTCCGGCGTTGATCTCGGCCCTCTGGTGGTAGTAGCCCAGCGCAAAAAGGGACTGCTGAGCTGTGGTCAGCGGTTTGGCAGGAATATCCGCCAGGCGGCTCATCACGTCTTCCAGTTCGCGCTGCTTGGCGCGGTAGGCGGGTTCGTTCTCCTTGCGAAGCTTTTGCAGGTGCGCCTGCGAGCCGTGGATCAGGCGGCCCACCACCGCGTAGGGCGTGATGCTCATCGAGCCGTAGAAGCGGTCCACCAGCGTGGTGTTCGCCCTCATCACGCTGCCCTGGATGTCGTCCAGCACGGCGAGCAGCCGCCCCAGGTGGTAGGCCGGTTCGGGCTGCCCAGGATTGAGGGCGTCGAGTGAGTCTTTGTCCATGTCCAACTCCTTCCTGTCACGGGAGAGAAGCACCATCTTGGTCAGCACGGCGCGGGGCCGAGTCACGCGGTACTCGTCGGCGCGGTTGCGGGCGGCGAGCCGCGCCAGGAACGACTCGGGCAGGGGCCGCCCCGAGAGCGCGAACTGCACCAGCGCGTCCACGTCCGGCGCCGTGTGTTCCTTGTTGATGTCGCGGTACATGCCGCTGACCAGCGTGCGGATGTCGTAGCTTTCGCGGTCGTACTTCGGGTTGGCGATCACGAGGGACTGCGCGGTGAAGTAGTCGCTCAGGTTGTCCACCGCCTCCTGCACGGTGCTCGTGAGATGGGTGCGGACGGCGATCCGGCTTCCGCTCGGGGTCAGCCCCACGGCGTGGAAGGCTGCTCCCGGTTTCAGCGTGGGCTGCTCGCCCTGGAAGATGCCCCAGAGGGTCTGCCTGACCTCCTCGGGGCGGGCCTTCTTCTCGCGCTTCTTCTGGATAGCGAACCTGTGCGTCAATTCCGCAGGAGGTTCTTGCAGCGTCCTCGACACCAGTGGCACGGCCCCCTCGCCCGTCCAGAAGGCGTAAGTGACGCCGCCCACCTTCAGGCTGGTATTTGGATCGGCCAGCAGGCGGTTGAGGCCGTTGGCGTACTGCTCCGCCGCCTCGAACTTGACCGGGGCGATCTGGGAGGCTTGCAGGCCGTAGGACTCGAACGCTTGGGCGTTGGCACTGATGAAGTTCATCCCGCTCGTCTGCCCGCCTAAGATGCCTTTGATCTTGACCGGCTCGCGTTCCATTACCGGGCCGACCTCACCTGTGATCAGGCACTCGGCGATCAGGGCTGTTGCGCCGTTCTCGTTGTCCCCCTGCCCAAACTGAGCCGCCCAGAACCGCTGCACGGCGGGAAGCGTCAGCGGCTCCACACCCTCGACGCTGAACGTCACGTTGGTATCGGGCGTGAAGTCGGAAAAGGCAGCCAGATATTTTTCCTTGAAGCTCGCCGGGTCGTGGCCGCCAAGGAACCTCGCCACCGCCTGCACGCTGGGTTCACCTGTAGCCTCGGCGCAAGCTTGGACGAGCGCCTTGAAGGCGTCATGACGCTGCCCCACCTTGGGATCGCCTTCCTTCTTGGCGAACCCCAGCACGTATTCGGCGTTGTCCGTCAAGAGGCGCGGCTTGATCCCCACCGTGCGGACGAGGTTCGGCGCGGGTGTGGGCTTCCCCAAATCCTTCCCCTTCGTCTTGCCGCTGCTGAGAGGCTGCACATCGAGCACCGTGCCGTCACCCCGGAGGGTGACCCTCCAGCGCACGGGTTGCAGGGCGTACATGAAGGGCATCTCGTCCCCGCCCGCCTGCTCCCCCTCGGAGACGGGTTTCTTGCCCTCCCGACGCATCCTCAGCTCGTACTCGCGGAGTTGGTGCAGGAGGCTCATGCGTCCACCTCGCCATAAAGGTGGCGAGGAACGTGCAGGACGCCTTTGTCCAGCCTCGCGTTAAAGAAACGCGGCGTGGCGTTGCCGGTGGCCCAGCGGGCGCCGCCCTCACCGTGAGCGCGGTATTTGAGGCGGCCTTTCCCGTTCTCCTGAAAGTGCAGGTCGAAGAGCATTCGGCCCAGGTCCTCACTGAGGTCGATGGGCGTTTCCGAGGGGTCTGGCGGGCCGAAAAACGCAGTGAACTCGCGGTTGCCCAGGTAAGGCTGGTGGAACGCCTGCCCCTTCTCGGCGCGGCGGGTGAACATTTCGGTGTACTTCTGAAGCGGGTCGGTGGCGTGCGCCCTCGGCACGATGTCCGCCCGTATCACGTAACACACGTCGCGCAGCACCAGCGCGTGCCGTTGCGCCCGGTCCTCCTCGGCGAGGAAACCGCCGCCGTTCGCCGCCCAGGCCCTCGCCGTCCGCTCGGACGCGAGTGTGTTGACCTCGTTCCGCAGGAGGCTGAAGCGGCGGATGGGCTTCAGCACGGCAATTTCGCGCACCTGCCACTCGAACTCGGGTTTCCAGAAGACGGCTTCCAGCACGCCCCGCGCCGCCGAGGGGGTCATCACGTCGTAGGTGACGCGCTCCACCTTGTTCTCGGGGCGGGTGAAACAGGCGTAGTCGCTCCAGACTTTCAGTTCCAGCACATGAGGTCTCCTTTCGAGAGAGGGCGAAGCAGGGCAGCGTGTGGGCTGCCCCGCCGGGGAGCACTACGCAGCTTCGTCACCGTCAAAACTTCCAGTCAGGCAGCTCAACACCTCCCGAGCAAACCAAGCGGCTAGTGAGAGACGGCAGAGTGATCCGATGTCCTCGTTCGCCAACAAGTCAGCCAGTTCGAGTTGGCACCATTCGGCGAAATCGTCCCAATCAGAATTGGCGTACGCGGCAGCGCGGACTCGGCGCTCAAGCCGCTTGAAAACACGACCTTTTACCGTCCAGCTCAGCCCTGCCGTGCTGGCAACGGTCAGGAGGGCCTGGTTCACGGCGTGGGCAAAGGCAGCATTCTCTCGCATGGACCAACCGTACCGCCCGTACCTCCCCGCGTCAAACTTCAGTAATAGGGTACAACGAGGGAAACTGCTGGAGGTATGCTGGTGCTCTGATCCCGCAGGGGGATCGGCGGATTGAAACAGTAAAAGGGTTAGAGAAGTGCCTTGCCCGCCTCTGTGCGGGCTTTTTCGTTTGGTCACCGAACCGTCCCACTTGTTCTCAACGATGAGCATGACTCATCTCCTTTCAGAACGAGGTGTACGGGTCGTCGTTGAAGGCCGCGACGATGCCCAACTTGTCGTCGTACCTCGCCGTCAACGGCCACTGCCGGAGTTCGGGCGGGTCCACCCCGAGGCGCCGTGCCCGCTCCTCCAGCTCCGGGACGGGGGTCAGGAGGTGAGCGAGGGCCTTGGCCTGGTGCGCATAGAGGTTGATCGTGTAGCCCTGCAAGGCCCGCCAGGCGTCCCGGCTCTCGCTCTTGCTCCGGGCGTCGCGGATGGTGGCGAGCAGGGCGTCCACCCTCGCGGGGTCGTAGCTGCGGATGACGACGGGCACCATCTCGCCCTCGATCATCTGGAAGGCGGCGGCGACCTGCTCGAAGTAGAGTTCGGCGTGGGCCTTCTGGAAAGGCATCTCGCCCATGCCCACCCGGACCTGCGGCGCAGTCGAGACGTTGGCGTACACCTGACGAAAATAGGGGGCGAAGACGTTCGGGTCGTGCAGATTTGCGTTCCTCCCCAGCGCGATGCCCGCGAGGCTCTCGCGCACCTGATAGTCCCCCTGAGGCATCCGGTGGTCCTCGGGGCGGAAGACGACGACGTGGCCGGTGTCGAGCTTGCCCTCGCGGTTGCAGCGCCCGGCGGCCTGAACGACGGCCTCCAGCGGGCCCATCGCGCGGTAGACGCGGGGAAAGTCCACGTCGATCCCCGCCTCGATGAGTTGGGTGGAGACGACGCGGCAGGGCAGGCCAGCGTCAAGCCGCTCCCGGATGGTCGCCAGCTCCCGCTTGCGGTGGACGGGGCACATGTTCGTCGAGAGGTGGAAGTGTCCCTCGTCGTTTCCAAGCAGTTCGAACAGGTCATGCGCGTGCTGCCGGGTGTTGACGATGCACAGCACCTGCCCGTGCGTGAGCAGTTCGGCGGCGAGGGCAGGCCAGGCGGTTGGCTCCGTGAGGCGGAACTCGTACTCCACCCGGCGCAGGGCATCGAAGTAGTGGGCCGTGTCCGGCACGAGGTCGCGGATGTCCTTCAGGTCGGGAAAGCCCAGCCGCTCGTCCAATGCAGGCTGAGTGGCGGTGCACAGCACGACGCTGCAACGGGCGTATTTCACGAGGAAGCTGAGGGCGTCCAGGGTGGGACTGAGCAGGTGGGCGGGGAGGCTCTGCGCCTCGTCCAGCACGATGACGCTGCCGCTCAGGTTGTGCAGCCGCCGGAGTTGCGCGGTGCGGGTGCCGAACAGGGTTTCCTGAAACAGCCGGACGGTCGTGGTGACGATCACGGGCGCGTCCCAGTTCTCGGTCGCCAGCTCCGGGGCGCTCGTCTGGTTCTCCTGGCCTTCCGGCCTCTCTGTCACCTCCAGGTTGGAGTGGTGCTCCAACACCTTGAATTCGCCCTCCCGCTCCAGCACGTCGCGGAAGACCCGCGCCGTCTGGTCGATGATGGTGGTGAAGGGCACGGCGTAGACCACCCGGCGCAGGCGGCTCAAGTGCGCGTGCCGGAGGGCAAAGGCGAGCGAGGTCAGGGTTTTACCGCCCCCGGTCGGCATGGTGAGGCGGAAGAAGCCGGGGGGCAGTTCGGCGTTGGACAATGCGGCCGAGTACATCTCGCGTCGGAGAGCGTTGATGGGTTGAGGATCGCGCGTGTCCTGTGTGGCCTTCCGGTCTTGCTCGTCTTGTAGGCGCCCGAGAAGCAATTCCATCTCGCCCTGTTCGGCGGCGTGCAGGTCACGCAGTTTGGCCTTGCTGGGACTGCCGTGCTCCTCCGTGTCCAGCCGGTCGGCGTCCACCAGGGCGCCCAGCAGCAGGCGGATCAGGAAGGCGCGCCCGGTACCCTCCAGGGGCAGATCGGGGAGTTCGCTGTTCAGGAGATCGCCCAGTTCAGGCATCTCGGCGACGGCGAGGTCCAGAAGCCCAAGCACCTCTTCGACTTCCGCGTCGCTCAGGCGCTTGTTCAGGGCATCGACATCTTTCAAGCGCCCGTGGTGGTTGGCGATCACGAACGGCAGTTCGCTCCGGTCCTCCCGGTCCATCGTCAGGAGGTGTTCGATCACCTTCGCCCCTGCGTCGCTGTGTGGCACCGGCTCCTCGACGAAAGCTTCCGGCTGTCCAGTTCGCGGATTCCATCTCAAGCGGTGCTTCTGAAACCTCTCGCGGTACTTGCCCAGGTCGTGCAGGTAGCCGGTGAGCCGCGCGTGGGGCAGGAGTTTCGGCACATCGACGTAGCGGACGTGATGTTCCAACCGAAGCGTCACCCCGATGACATGCGCTTTCAACGTCTGCCAGTTCGGGTTTTCCCGACTCGGGCTGTGGCCCATGAAGACGGGTGTCACGCCGCCCCCCCTTCCGGGAATTGGGCAGGCTCTACCTCGGCGTTCTCGGCGGCGGCACGCAATTCGCGCTGCCAGTGCCCGCGCAGTTCGGGGGGGCCCAGCACCTGCACGCGCGGGCCCCAGCCCAGAATCCAGGGGAGCAGTTCACGGGGCAGGCCGGTGGCGTCCACGGGGGCCTGGACGGTGGTATCGATGGTGCCGTCGGGGTTGCGGAAGGGCTCGCTCAGTTGGGCGTACCCGCCTTCCAGGATGCGGTACGCCGCATCGGGCCGGAAACGCAACCTCACGGTCATGGTGTGGTTGCCCTGGGCGCCGACCACACCCCAGGCCGAGTGCAGGAAGGCGGCGGGGTCAAAAGTCTCGAGGATAGCATAGCTCTGCTCGCGCAGCACACGCACGTTCTGCATCCGCGAAAGCTTGAAGGTCCGCACCGCATGGTGGTAGGTCGTCTCCTGGCCGATTACGTACAGGTCGAGGTTGACCGGGTGCGCCTCGATGAGATACGTCTCGACGATGTTGGTTCTGAGCCGCCCGCTGCCCCCGGGTTTGCGGTACTCGAAGCGCAGAGGGTGGCCGTCCGCCCAGGCGCCGCCGACGTGTTCGAGATTCATACTCTCGCGGCTGCGGCGCTTGCCAATGTCCTCCATGCCGCGTCCGGCCACCTCCCGCACTCGCTCGGGGAGCCAGGCCGTGAGCTGCCGCAGGGCTTCTTGGTGGTGCAGACGGTTGCCCGGGGCACGGTGGTACATCAGTCGGGCGGCGGAATACAGCGCAAGCAGGCTGACCGGGTGCAGGGTGGTGCGGTGGGTGCGTATCCGGTAGCGCGGCGGCCGGACGTTCAGGCACTCGAATTCCGGTTCCAGCCGCTCCAGGACCTCAAGGTCCCGTTGCACAGCACGCTCGATGCCGGGCCAGCCGTCACCGCCCACCAGCGCCCCCGGGTACAACCGCAGGGCGAGGTCTCGCACGCTGAATTGCCCCTCACGCAGTAGGGCAGCTAGGCGAAACAAGCGCTCAGCTTTGGGCAGGGTCTCCAGAACCCGGTGGGTCATGACTACAGCATGCCCGCGAGGTGTCGGCAAGTTGTCGCGAAGTGATACGCGCGCTCGATTATTCAGAAAAACTGAGCGATTCGTGCGCAGAACGCCAGTCCACCACCCAGGGGTCGAGACGGCCCTCGCAGAAGGTGTCGGCGTGTTCGGGGGGCGGCAGCAGCAGCGGTTCCCAGCACACCTCCGGCGAGAGGGTCAGCAGCGTGCCACTGCTCTGCACGGCGCCCGGCCAGCCCAGCACAGCGCGCAGCTCGGTCACCACGCGGCTCAGGGCTTGCCGACGCTGCCGCTCTCCGTTGCCGGGGAGGTCGAGGGCCTCCAGCACCCGCTCGGTGGCGGCGCTGCCCCGGTGGGCCACGAGAAAGGCCAGCAGCGACGCCGCCGGACGCACAGGGGACAGCTCGACCGACCGGCCGTTCATCTTCAGCCTCAGCGGACCGTCGGCGCTCAACCTCGCCGTCCAGACCCGGGACTGGGGCTGCCTGCCGACCAGGGTGAAGACCTCGGGGAACACCTGCGCTTCCAGATCGGTCCACCACGCTGGCGCCTCCAGGCGGCACAAAAGCTCGCCCGCCACGGCCTCCTCACCGCCCAGTCGGCACAGTTCGGCGCGCACGACCGTCTCGCGCCAGTCATCTTGGAGGCGAGCGTGGCGGGCCAGGGCCAGGAGATCGGCGGCGCTGTCCTGGTGGCCCAACCGGACGCTCAGGGCAGCCAGATCGATGTACAGCGGGTGGGGCATACCGTCGGGGACGCCCTCGTGGCGCAGGGCGTCGTGCAGACGGCTCAGCGCTTCGTCCAGGTGGCCGCGCAGCCGCATGACTTCGGCCGAGGAGCGCATTGCCATTACGCTGTCGGGAACGTTGTCCGAGGTGCGGATGGCCTGAGCATAGGCGTGTTCAGCCCGCGCCCACTGGCCCCAGCGCAGGTATAACCCGCCCAGTCCCCGCCACGCGGTCGAGACGTGCCCGACCCCCTCGCCAGAGGTCCCCATCCGCACGGCCTCGCGCAGGGCCCGCTCGGCGGCCTCCAGGTCGCCCGTCCGCAGGCAGGCGATGCCCAAGTTCGCCAGGGTCAGGGTTAGCGCCCGGTCGTCGCCGCGCAACTCGGGCAGGGCGCGGGCCAGGATTTCCCGCGCCGCGCCCTCCTGTCCCGCACGGATGAGTGCCACTCCCCATTCCAGGCTGAGCAGGCCCCGGTCGCGCCGCCCGGAGATCCGGTACGCTTCCGCGAACGCCTCCGGCCATTCGGGGCGACCCAGCGCCTCCAGGGCGCAGGCGCGGAACCGGGCAGCCACCACGGCACTCCTTCCTTCTAAGCCACCCTCCAGGGCGGTCTCGGCCCAGCGCAGCGTAGCGGGCCAGCGGTTCTCGCGCGAGGCCCGGTATGCTTCAAAGGCAGGCCAGCGTCCAGGCGAATCGGCGTCTAGTACCTCGTCGGCCAGAGCCAGGTCGTTGGCCCGATAGGCCGTCCACAGCAGCGCCTCGGGCCAGTCATCCGCGAGGCGCACATGGGGGGGCACACACCCGACCAGCGCCCGCAACATCTGCGCCTGGGCCCGCGACGCCACTTGCCGCGCCGCTTGGCGCACGTGCAGGGCCGCCGCCGCCCATGCTTCCGCCAGCAACAGGACCTGCACATGCTCGAACACCTCAGAGGGCCGCCCCATCAGGGAAAGTCTAGAGTCACAAACCGAAAAAAACATCCGGCCAGGACGCCGGATGTTCACGAGCTCACGAGCAGCGGCGGGGAGTCAGCCGCCGGTCGGCCGCGTGGGGTCCTCCTGCACCTGCTCCAGGGGCGTGTGCACCGACCCACCGCATCGCATCGCTCCCGCCACGCCGAGAACCAACACCAGCATTGCCAGCAGTTTCCGCATCAGACCTCCTCTGTCCAGGTGGGAAAAGCTCCCACCGACACGGCACATGCGCCCTGGGGCGAAGTGCAGGCACAGGGTCGACTAGCAGCCCGACACTGGCCGTCGAGGCAGAAACGAAGCGGAAAGGAGAACGCGAACACCCCGCGCCGATAAAAAGGGGGGGTGTTCGCGCAGGCAACGGTACTGGCCTGGAAAGCAAATATCGTTATGTCGTCAATGAGGGTAGGACGAACATCGGGGCTAACCTTCGAGGTTCGCGTAATCCGGTGGACAACTTGCGTCTAGGCCAGAATCCAAGCACACTACCGTTGCAGCCTGCCCTCGGGCGGGCTGAGGATTGAAACTTCCCGGCGATGTTCTGGCTGCCAAGCAGGTAGCGTTGCAGCCTGCCCTCGGGCGGGCTGAGGATTGAAACCAAGACCGAGGAGGAAGCCCGACAGCGGTACGCGGTTGCAGCCTGCCCTCGGGCGGGCTGAGGATTGAAACACCCTCGACGCGAAGAACCTGAACGGTAAAACCCTGTTGCAGCCTGCCCTCGGGCGGGCTGAGGATTGAAACCGCCCTTCCCCCTTGCTCACCGTCGGCGACCTGATGTTGCAGCCTGCCCTCGGGCGGGCTGAGGATTGAAACTTCTGCACGGCGGCGGTGCGCTCGGCGTTGTCCCGTTGCAGCCTGCCCTCGGGCGGGCTGAGGATTGAAACTTATAGTAAAATGCGGCATGACCACAGAACCACCAGTTGCAGCCTGCCCTCGGGCGGGCTGAGGATTGAAACGGGGCGATGATGAAGAGGGCGACGAGCACACCACAGTTGCAGCCTGCCCTCGGGCGGGCTGAGGATTGAAACGCGGCCATGACCTGCGCGTAGCTCTCCCGGATGGTTGCAGCCTGCCCTCGGGCGGGCTGAGGATTGAAACCCACATGGGTCCCCGAGGTCAGCAGGCCCGCCGCCGTTGCAGCCTGCCCTCGGGCGGGCTGAGGATTGAAACCACCGTCGGCGCGGAGACAACCACGGCTTCGAGTTGCAGCCTGCCCTCGGGCGGGCTGAGGATTGAAACGCATTCAGGCCGACACACCGACCGAACGCTGATGTTGCAGCCTGCCCTCGGGCGGGCTGAGGATTGAAACAGCGCGGCGTCCTTGAGGTCGGCGAGATCAAAGACGTTGCAGCCTGCCCTCGGGCGGGCTGAGGATTGAAACAGGCCGAGGTGGAGACCATCGGCGCTCAGCCCGCGTTGCAGCCTGCCCTCGGGCGGGCTGAGGATTGAAACCTCCGCCTCAAGGAGACGGCATGAACAGGCTCTACAGTTGCAGCCTGCCCTCGGGCGGGCTGAGGATTGAAACCTCGACGCGCACACGGGCGAGGAACTGACCGTCGTTGCAGCCTGCCCTCGGGCGGGCTGAGGATTGAAACACCCACTCGCCGAGCGCAGGGGCAAGGATCGGTGCGGTTGCAGCCTGCCCTCGGGCGGGCTGAGGATTGAAACACGCTCATCGAGACCCCACCAGTAGAGCTTGCCCGTTGCAGCCTGCCCTCGGGCGGGCTGAGGATTGAAACTTAAATTTATTGTAGATGTACGGCACCTTGTCGCGGGTTGCAGCCTGCCCTCGGGCGGGCTGAGGATTGAAACCCAGGCACGCAGGTCATCGCGGTGGCGCTGACGCGTTGCAGCCTGCCCTCGGGCGGGCTGAGGATTGAAACTTCTCGCACATCACCAACGGGCAGGGCTTCGGGGTTGCAGCCTGCCCTCGGGCGGGCTGAGGATTGAAACAGGCCGCCCGGGGTGAGCTGGAGGATGCCGGTCAGGTTGCAGCCTGCCCTCGGGCGGGCTGAGGATTGAAACACCGAGGACGCGGACTACGTGATCCTGCTGCGCCGTTGCAGCCTGCCCTCGGGCGGGCTGAGGATTGAAACTCGGTGACGCCGCCGACGTGACCTACAAGCCCCGTTGCAGCCTGCCCTCGGGCGGGCTGAGGATTGAAACTCCAGGCGCGGCACGGTCTCGACACGACCACCGTCGTTGCAGCCTGCCCTCGGGCGGGCTGAGGATTGAAACACGTCGTCTGGCCGGTCGTGCTCACCCCCACACACGTTGCAGCCTGCCCTCGGGCGGGCTGAGGATTGAAACTCGAACTCGCGTTGCGCGAGGGTCAGGTCGGCGGTGTTGCAGCCTGCCCTCGGGCGGGCTGAGGATTGAAACAAGAGCATCCTGAAGATCGGGAAGCGCCGAGAGGTGTTGCAGCCTGCCCTCGGGCGGGCTGAGGATTGAAACTTCAACCCATGCGCCGCCAGGGAATACACGCCTTGCGTTGCAGCCTGCCCTCGGGCGGGCTGAGGATTGAAACCACCTGCTCGGTCTTGCCAGTCCTGCCGTACAGGTGTTGCAGCCTGCCCTCGGGCGGGCTGAGGATTGAAACAGGGCGAAGCCGGAGAGGTTGCGGGCGAAGGTCTTCGTTGCAGCCTGCCCTCGGGCGGGCTGAGGATTGAAACCAGATCGCGCAGAACGGCAACAGCGGCCCCAGGGTTGCAGCCTGCCCTCGGGCGGGCTGAGGATTGAAACCTCTTCTGGATGCCTGCCGTGAACCGCGACCTGATGTTGCAGCCTGCCCTCGGGCGGGCTGAGGATTGAAACCACGGGGGGGAAGCCGTCATCAACCGGGACGCCACGTTGCAGCCTGCCCTCGGGCGGGCTGAGGATTGAAACATGTTGCGGTGGACGAGGTTGATCAGGTAATGCCAGTTGCAGCCTGCCCTCGGGCGGGCTGAGGATTGAAACCCCCCATGCTCAGATCACACCTGTACCTGACCACCGGTTGCAGCCTGCCCTCGGGCGGGCTGAGGATTGAAACCCCAGACCGAGGATGGCGTCGGCCAGGGTCTCTCGTTGCAGCCTGCCCTCGGGCGGGCTGAGGATTGAAACGTCTTCCTGGGCGATCTCGTCGACCGGGGCCCCGACGTTGCAGCCTGCCCTCGGGCGGGCTGAGGATTGAAACACCCCGGGTCTGACAGGGCCTGCCGGGGAGGTCCGGGTTGCAGCCTGCCCTCGGGCGGGCTGAGGATTGAAACTGCCCGGGCGTGCCGTTGCGGTCCTCCCGGCAACGGTTGCAGCCTGCCCTCGGGCGGGCTGAGGATTGAAACCTCCTGGTCCTGGTGCTGGCGCTCGGGTTCTACCTGGTTGCAGCCTGCCCTCGGGCGGGCTGAGGATTGAAACCCGCCCATCGGGCAGGCGGATCACCTTGTAATCCTGGTTGCAGCCTGCCCTCGGGCGGGCTGAGGATTGAAACGCTGACGGCAATGTGCCGAGCGGGACGCTGGCGGGGTTGCAGCCTGCCCTCGGGCGGGCTGAGGATTGAAACCCCGACGAGCTGCGCCGCCTCCCGCTGGCGGGGGTTGCAGCCTGCCCTCGGGCGGGCTGAGGATTGAAACAACAACTGCAAGCAGAGCCTCCAGGTCGAGGGTGGTGTTGCAGCCTGCCCTCGGGCGGGCTGAGGATTGAAACCAGGCGTGGTCTTCCTGATCGTTGAAAAACCCGTAGTTGCAGCCTGCCCTCGGGCGGGCTGAGGATTGAAACACGTCGCCCGCGAGGCTGTTCTGCACGTCGAGGTGTTGCAGCCTGCCCTCGGGCGGGCTGAGGATTGAAACGTCGGCTCGGCGTTCAGGAACCAATCGCTGGGGGGTTGCAGCCTGCCCTCGGGCGGGCTGAGGATTGAAACTCGACGCCCGCGAACGGCAGCCCCGCCGTGATCTCGTTGCAGCCTGCCCTCGGGCGGGCTGAGGATTGAAACCTCCACACAGTGTCCGGCGCCGACCACGCGCGCTGTTGCAGCCTGCCCTCGGGCGGGCTGAGGATTGAAACGCGCCGAACGTCCGCACGTCCACCGCCCCGGAGTTGCAGCCTGCCCTCGGGCGGGCTGAGGATTGAAACTCGACCTCAGCGTGAGCGGCGACGTGTCCGCCGAGGTTGCAGCCTGCCCTCGGGCGGGCTGAGGATTGAAACATCAGCCTGCACGCGGGCCTCACCCTGCCGGTCGTGTTGCAGCCTGCCCTCGGGCGGGCTGAGGATTGAAACGATACCCTCCAGGGGCAGCTCAAGGTCGCCGAGAGGTTGCAGCCTGCCCTCGGGCGGGCTGAGGATTGAAACCACGAACTCCGCCAGCATCCCCAGCACCCTCCCCAGTTGCAGCCTGCCCTCGGGCGGGCTGAGGATTGAAACCCCGTCATCCCCTCCGAAACCCTGTTCCGGATGTACGAGGTTGCAGCCTGCCCTCGGGCGGGCTGAGGATTGAAACGTCTGCGTCCGGTAGCGGGTGTCATACGCCTCAAGTTGCAGCCTGCCCTCGGGCGGGCTGAGGATTGAAACACGGACTACGCCTACCCCAACCCTGCCGGGCACCGGTTGCAGCCTGCCCTCGGGCGGGCTGAGGATTGAAACCAGGCCATTGCGCCGGGCCTGCCGGGCTATGGCGTTGCAGCCTGCCCTCGGGCGGGCTGAGGATTGAAACGACGGCACGGTGGCAGCTCTGAACAGCACCAGGTTGCAGCCTGCCCTCGGGCGGGCTGAGGATTGAAACTTGAGCTGATCCCTGAACTCGGCAGTCAGAGCGCTGTTGCAGCCTGCCCTCGGGCGGGCTGAGGATTGAAGCCACCTGTCCGAGCGGCTGTCGGCGGTAGCGGGGGGTTGCAGCCTGCCCTCGGGCGGGCTGAGGATTGAAACGTCGTGGACACGCTCGCCCTCGACCGCGCCCTCCAGTTGCAGCCTGCCCTCGGGCGGGCTGAGGATTGAAACTTGTTCCCAAAATGCTCAGTACCCACGCCCGAGGGTTGCAGCCTGCCCTCGGGCGGGCTGAGGATTGAAACGCCGTCCTGTGGGAGCGGGCGAGCTGGCTCTATCGCGTTGCAGCCTGCCCTCGGGCGGGCTGAGGATTGAAACGGCGGGGCGATATCGGGGACACCAATGTCCGGGTGGTTGCAGCCTGCCCTCGGGCGGGCTGAGGATTGAAACGACCTGCGGCGCAGGGCTCGGGGCGGGCGGCTCGGGGTTGCAGCCTGCCCTCGGGCGGGCTGAGGATTGAAACGACTTCAACGGCGAGACCCTCACCGTCCAGCCCGGCGTTGCAGCCTGCCCTCGGGCGGGCTGAGGATTGAAACGCCGATCTGAGCGGCAATCGCCTGCTCGCCGCCCGTTGCAGCCTGCCCTCGGGCGGGCTGAGGATTGAAACCGAAAGAGGAAAGATAAGGCCATCTAGAATCCCATGTTGCAGCCTGCCCTCGGGCGGGCTGAGGATTGAAACTTCGTGGTGTCAAGGCCACGCTTGCGGGCACGCTGTTGCAGCCTGCCCGAGGGCAGGCTGAGGATTGAAACTGGAGGGTGCCCGTGACGGTCACGAAGGTGGTGTCGTTGCAGCCTGCCCTCGGGCGGGCTGAGGATTGAAACGGTGATCAGGTCTTGGAGTTCCTTCAGGGCGGCGGTTGCAGCCTGCCCTCGGGCGGGCTGAGGATTGAAACTCATAGCCGTCGGGAATGTTGTAGATGCTTGTGGCGTTGCAGCCTGCCCTCGGGCGGGCTGAGGATTGAAACTCTGGAGAGCGTGTACGACCGTCTGATGGCCGGGGTTGCAGCCTGCCCTCGGGCGGGCTGAGGATTGAAACGCACGGTCTCGATCTCCTGCCCGGCCCGGACGATGTTGCAGCCTGCCCTCGGGCGGGCTGAGGATTGAAACCCAGCCGAACTGATCGGACTCGCGCACGTCGGTAGTTGCAGCCTGCCCTCGGGCGGGCTGAGGATTGAAACGCCCCGATCATCGTCCATGTTCGGGCAACCCCAGGTTGCAGCCTGCCCTCGGGCGGGCTGAGGATTGAAACGACGCGCTGCGCTTCCCGAACGTCTACCACGACGTTGCAGCCTGCCCTCGGGCGGGCTGAGGATTGAAACCGCCGCCGCACCTGGCCGGTCGTGCTGCTCGCGTTGCAGCCTGCCCTCGGGCGGGCTGAGGATTGAAACTTCGCGGCGTCCAGGCGGAGCTGCGCGGCTTTCACGTTGCAGCCTGCCCTCGGGCGGGCTGAGGATTGAAACATCGCCATCGGTCACCAGTCCTTCCGGGCCCAGTCGTTGCAGCCTGCCCTCGGGCGGGCTGAGGATTGAAACCTCCCAGAGGGTGAGGGCCACAGCGTCGAGGTTGCAGCCTGCCCTCGGGCGGGCTGAGGTAGCCTTCGATGAGGAGTCCAGACTGGACCACAAAATGGGCAGGCTCACGAGGACGGGTCTCCCCACCCCAGTCATGGGTGGTTTCCACCAGAGTGGGGAAGACCGGCTTACCCTCCGCGGTCTGCCCCGTTCGGCTGGCCTCCCAACCCTTCCAGCTCCCGCTCCAGCTCCTCCACGCTCGGCAACTGCCCCCGCAGCTCCTGCGGCAGCGCCTCGGCCAGCTCGTAGGTACTCACGCCCAAGGGCCGGTCCACCCCGCGCAGGGCGTACTCGGCGATCACCTTGTTCTGGGTGCGGCACAAGAGTAGGCCGATGCTGGGCGCGTCGCTGGGATGCCGCAGCAGGTCGTCCGCCGCCGAGAGATAGAAGTTCATCTTCCCGACGTACTCGGGTTTGAACTCCCCGATCTTCAGGTCAATCACTATGTAACAGCGCAGCCGCAGATGGTAGAAGAGCAGGTCCAAGTAGAAGTCCTCGCCGCCCACCTCCAGGTGGACCTGGCTCCCCACGAAGGCGAAGCCCACCCCCAGTTCCAGCATGAAGTCCCGCAGGTGCGCGAGCAGCCCGCGTTCCAGGTCCCGCTCCAAGGCCTCATCGTGCAGGGTCAGGAAGTCGAAGTTGTACGGGTCCTTGAGGAGTTGCTGGGCCAGCTCGGACTGCGGACTTGGGAGGGCCCGCCCGAAGTTGGTGGTGGCCTGGCCCTGGCGCTCGCGCAGGCGGCCCTCGATCTGGTGGATCAGGACGTTGCGGCTCCACCCGTGCTCAACCGTGGCGCGGGCGTACCACTCGCGCTGGCCGGGGTCCTTGACCTTCTGCATCAGGGCGATGTTGTGACCCCAGGGGAGTTGTCCAACAAGCTGTTGGACGGTTCCCTCGTCCGGCCAGGTGGCCGCGAACTGCTGCATGGAGCTCAGGTTGCTGCGGCTGAAGCCCTTCATCTCCGGGAACTCGCGCTTCAGGTCCCGGGAGAGCTGGTCGATGACCTTCGCTCCCCACCCGGCCTGCTGCTGCCGCCCCAAGATGGCCTGCCCCATCTGCCAGTACAGCAGGATCAGCTCGCGGTTGACCGCCAGGGCGGCCCGCGTCTGGGCTGACCGAATGCGGTCTTTGAGTTCCCCCAGCAGCGCCGGGTAGTCTCCGGGGAGCGCGAGGTCACCGGTCATGGTCCCGCCGTTCGGTGGTCCAGCAGACGTCTTCCAGGGGCACCTGGGCGCTTCTGGAGGGGCGGGGGCTCGTCACGCGGGGAGTCATGGGGCGCTCATGGTAGAGCGTGGCGCGGCGGGACGAGCCCGGGAATGAACCCTGCCCGTGCCGCACCCTGGGGGCTCGCCGCGTGGGGAGGAAGCGGCCTCCTTTGTTTTCTGCGAACCGAAATGCCGCCGCTTGGGCCGGTCAGCGCTCACTGGACGGCCCTCCCGCCGTCGAGCAGCACCGCGGCTGCCTGCCCGTCCTGACCGGTCGCCAAGACGGGCGCGTCACCCTGGTCGGGAGGCGCGCGCTGCCACGGCGTCTAGGGACCCAGGGCGTGCGCTCCGTCCAGCAGCGGGCGCCCTGGGGTTCCCGGGTGACGTGGGCGACGGCCGGAACATGCTGGCGGGACGTCGCGGGTGCAGGACGACCCCCGCAGGTACAGCAAGCTCAGCTTGTGGCCGAGGCGCTGCCCGTCAGCGCGAGGGGGAGACAGCCGACCTACCGCTCGCGGGGCAAGACCACCTGCACGAGGTACAGCAGCCGCTCGTGCAGGCCCACAAGTTGCCGGTCGAGGAAGAACAGGTGGCGCTCCAGGTCCTCACGGATCGGCGCATACTCGATCCCCGGCAGCCGCTCTTCCTCCTGAGCCCGCATCTCCAGCACCTGCCGCCGCCGCGCCAGCAGCAGATGAACCCGTTCGTCGTCCCCCTCTTGGGTCTTCATGCGCTCACCCAGGAGCCGGGCAGTCCCAGCCATCTCTGCTACGGTGGTAGCGCCCGAGAGCCCTGCGCCAGTGGTCGCCGCGAAGGCCTGCACCTGTTCCTTTGAGGTCACCCTCACCCGCACGCCCTGCTCCAGCAGCGCCACCACCACGGGCAGTTCTCCACCGCCCAGTGCCTGCACCAGCACCGCCGCCGGGCGCAGCTCGCCGATGCGCCCCGCCAACCGAAGAACCCCCTCTGGAGAGCTGTCCTCGGAGAAGGTCTCGCCCGTCGGGGCGACTGCCGCCCGCCAGGCCCCCCGGCTGTGCTTCAGGCCCACGTCCACCTCCGACATGCCCACCTCCTCAGAACGGAATCAACAGGTTGAGAAGCTGTCGAAACGGGTCCGGCGAGTCGTCCGCGCCGCCAGTTCCCGAACCTCCTCTTTCAAGGGGAGGGCCGGAGCGCTCATCGTCAGCGTATGAGGTGAGCGCCCCGTGTCTGTCCCCACTTTCCCTGCATATCGTCAGAATCCTAGCAGCGGCCAGGCTCCATCCTGGAGCAGGCACGCCAAGTGCCCCCCAGGGCCACGAGGGTGGAGCCGAAGAGAGTGGGCATCGACTGGCCCTCCTGTGCGCCGTCCGCCGGAGGAAGCGTCCAACCGGGGTGCTGGTCCGGGGTTCACCACGCGCGTTTAAGGTGACCGCCCACAGCGTTAGTCCTCACACAGCCGGTGCATCCCCGGGTCGTAAGCGATCACGCCACGTTCCAGCCCACCTGCCAGATCGGTGAGGTACTGCCGAAAGCTGCTGTTCTCCAGCGGCCGGTCGGGGTCCGCGTGCCACACCTCGATCACCTGGCCCACCGTGCCCCGACTGGTGGGCGCCGTATCCACGCACAGGGCGTCCCCCGCGCCATTGCTCGTCACGGGAATCCACCCGGGGTGCCACCACACGGGCTGGACCTCCTCGTCCGCCTCCACCGCGTTGCCCTCGAAGTCGCCGCCACGCAGCAACTCCGTCCACAGCGCCCAGGTGTCCAACACCTCGCCCAACGGCAGCAGGCGGCCGTGAGGCACCAGCTCAGGGCCCGCGTCGTCCTGACCGTCGTGTCGCAGGTACGACGCGCGCACATCCCCGGGCAGAGGTGCGCCCAGATGCGCCTCTGCCCGTTCAAGGTCCGCCAAACTCACCCCCGGGCGCAGGCTGTGCAGGCCGTCAGGAAGGTGCTCGTCCAGCCAGGCCTCCAAACGCTCCCACACGCTCTGCATGAGTCGAAGTGTACAGACAGGGCTTGGCCTCTGGAGGGGCGAGGCCGTCCGTGAGACCGGCGTCCAACACCTGGTTCAGGTGACCTCTCACCACAGGCATGGCCCCGCGGTCCCGCACCTACTCGCAGGCGATGCCGTCCCCGTCCCGGTCCAGGGACGTACTGTACCCGGGCTGGCCTCTTCGCAGGGGGGTCACGCCCGCTGCCCGCGCCTGAGCGCAACTCCGGTACACCGGGGAAGCGGGTGTGGCCGGATGGGAGGCCGCCCCCGAGGTCGTGCCCTGGTTGGCCGGGACGGGAGCCCCCTTCTCGCTGGTGATCGCAAACCGCCCGTTTGCCTGGACCACGACGGTCACCGTGCCCTGCCGGTCGGTGCGGTACACCGTCGCCCCCGCCCGCCGGTACAGTTCCAGGGCCTGCGAGGTCGGGTGTCCGTAGTTGTTCGGGCCCACCCCGATCACCACGTTCTTCGGTTGCACGACAGCTAACCAGGCGGAGTGGTCGCCGTTCGCGGCCCCGTGGTGGATACTCTTGTACACGTCGATGTTGCCTAGCACGCTGGCCGGGTACTTCCTCAGCCACGCCTGCGTCTCCGGGGTCTCGCTGTCCCCCGTCATCAACGCCCGGAAGGAGCCGTACTGGATCAGCAGGCCGACGCTGTTCACGTTCTGCTCGTCCCTGGGCATTCCCGGCGGAGGCGGCAGCACGGTCACCCGCACGCTGCCCAGGTTGATCACCTGATCCCGGGCGAGCAACCCCTGGGTCCCCGCCTGCTGGACGGCCGCCGTGAGCTTGCCCCAGGTCTGGGAAGTTGGAGCGATCCCGTTGTTGAGGAAGAATTTCGGTTTGAACAACCGCACGGCCGGCACCAGCCCGGTAATGTGGTCGGCGTCGCCGTGGCTCGCCGCCACCAGGTCGAGGCTCTGCACCCCGTACCCCTTGAGCAGGGCCTGGATTCGGGCTTCCGAACGACCCCCGTCGTACAGAATCGACTTCCCCTCGGGGCTCGTGATGAGCACCGCGTCCCCCTGCCCCACGTCGAGGAAGCGCAGCGTGAGGGCCCCGGTCGCCTGGGCCTGCACCGTCCCCAGCACCAGGGCCGCGAGCGCGAGCAAGGCCCTCACAAGTCAATCTCCCCGCCGGGAGCGGCCATGTTCAGGGCGTTGAGTGCAGCCTGGGCCGACGTGCGGCGCCGGGCCGTCTCTGCCGGGTCGAGTTCGAGCGAGAAGTCCCCACCCTCGACCACGACGCGGAGCACGTCGCCCTCCTTCACTCCACGGGGCAGGCTGGCGAGCGCCATATCCACTATCTCGCCATCCTCCAGTTCCACGCGGGCAAGGTGACCTTCAAGACCGTCCACAACCCACACGGCGCTCAACACGTCCGCAGCTTCCGAGTTCTCCTGTGACATACCGCACCGTAGCGCAGGTCAGTCACGTGGGCTGGGGCACTTTCGTCAGCCGCCTAGCAACGACCAGAACCTCCCTTGCGGCCAAGACGCCCTTGAACCACCTCAGGCGCGCGTCCACGTCGGACACGTCCACGCCCGTACGCTCCAGGCCCATCCGCGAGCAGGGGCCTGAAGGCAGCCGCTCGCAGGGCGGACCTGCGGGCGGTGGGGTGGCCACACCACACGGTGGCGGTCAGCACCCCGGAGGCGGCCCGACTTGCCGCCGAACGTGCCGCCCACAAGCGCAGGGGGTGACAGGCGGGGCAGACGCTCCTCGGGCCAGGCTGACGAGCTGACTTTCGACAGTAGTGAACAGGGGAGGCGTGGGGTAGGCTTGACCTCAACCTCACGCGCTCGGCAGGAGACCGACGGGTCCCCGGCGTGGCGCCGGGCAGGCTGAAAGGACCGCGCCGCCTGTCCGCTCGACTCCAGGGGGTCGGTTGTGAACACGTTTTTCGCGAACACGTTGGTCACGCCACTCGGAGAACTTCGCCCCGTCATGCGCCTGGTGGGCGTCTGCACGTTCGTGGCGGTCACCGCGCACGCCGTTCTGGCCCTTCCGGCCAAACCGTGGCGGCTCACCCCGGAAGAGGTGGGGCCGTGGGCGCTCTCGCTCGCCGGCTTTCTCCTGGTGCTGGTGTGGGCCACCAGCCGCCGGGTGGACCGCCGGGGCTCCCCTTGGTCGCTGGGGCTGATCGTGGCCCAGACGGGCCTGGCCCTGACCGCGAATCACATCTTCAACGGCAACAGCCTGCTGTCGGGGCTGCTGCTGGTGGTAGCGGCGCAGGTGGGGCTGAGGTTGGCGCTGCCCCTTGCGCTCGGGTGGGTGACGGTTCAGACCCTTGGGCTGGGCGCTGTGCTGCTCTACCACTGGCCGCCCCTCGACGCCTGGCCCTACACGACGGGGTACCTGTGCTTCCAACTGTTCGCCGTGGGCAGCGCGCAACTCGCCGTGCGGGAGGTCCGCGCGCGCCAGCGCCTCGCGCAGGTGGTCGCGGAGCTGCGCGAGACCCGGACCCTTCTGAACGAGGCCAGCCGCAACGCCGAGCGGCTGCATATCGCGCGCGAACTCCACGACCTGCTCGGTCACCACCTCACGGCCCTGAACATGAATCTGGAGGTCACGGCGCACCTCGTGCCCGATCCGGCGGCCCGGCTGCACCTGGGGCGCGCCCAGACGGTGGCCCGGCAACTCCTCGGGGACGTGCGCGAGGCCGTGAGTTCGCTGCGCGGCACGGCCCAGGGCGACTTCCAGGGCGAGGTTGCGCGGCTCGCCCGCACCACCCCGGCCCTTGCGGTTCACCTTCAATTCTCGGACGACTTCAGCGCCCCCGGACCTCTTCAGGCCCATGTGCTGCTCCGCTGCGTGCAGGAGGTGCTCACCAACACGGTGCGGCACGCCCACGCCAGGCAGGTCTGGCTGACTTTCACCCGCACCCCGGACCACCTGGACTTCCAGGCCAGCGATGACGGCCGTGGCACGCGGCACCTGCACAGCGGCTGCGGTCTGAGCGGAATGCGCGAGCGACTTGAAAGTGTGGGGGGTGCCCTGCGGGTGGAGGGCCGTCCGGGACAGGGGCTGGCGCTTTTCGTGTCTGTGCCGCTGACCCTGCCGGTGAGCGGGGGTGCCCGGTGATTCGCGTCTGCATCGTGGAGGACCAGATGCTCGTCCGCCAGGGCCTGCACAGCATGCTCAGCCTCGCCGGGGACATGGTGGTGGTGGCCGAGGCCGAGCACGGCGAACAGGCCCTCCACGTCATCCCACAGGTCCAGCCCGACGTGGTGCTGCTGGACTACCGGATGCCGCGGCTGGACGGCCTGGGCGTGCTGCGCGCCCTAGGTGAGGCAGGGCACCTGCCGCCCACCCTGATTCTGACGACCTTCGACGACGACGAGCTGGTCTTCGCGGGCGTGCAGGCGGGCGCACGCGGCTACCTGCTCAAGGACGTGCCCCTGACCGAGTTGCTCCAGGCGATCCGCGCCGTCGCGGGCGGCGGGCGATGGTTGCAACCGGCCCTCACCGAGCGCATCCGCCGGGGACTGGAGGCGGCCACCCCGCCGAGTGAGCCCGGCTCCGAACACCGGGTCGCCCTGACCTGCCGTGAACACGAGGTGCTGCGCCTGATCGCGGGCGGCTTCAACAACCGTGAGATCGGAGGCCTGCTGTGCACGACCGAGGGCACCATCAAGAGCTACGTCTCGAACATCCTCTCCAAACTCGGTGTGCGTGACCGCACCCGCGCCGTGCTGCGCGCCGTGGACCTCGACCTGCTCTAGACCTCTGAAGGAGCCGTCCGGGACCGGCGTTCAACCGCCGGCGGCGCACCAGAAACGCGTGTCCGGCTTCCGGCGAATGTTCCAAACGCTGAGGCAAACGAGGCGCGGGATGTCAGCTTTTCCCCCAACGCCCGGAGATCAGGTCCAGGGTTCCTCCAGGCTGCCCCATCGAGACCGGTTTCCTTTCTGTGGTCCGCCCTCCTGCTCAGGGACGGCGAGCGGGGCGAAGGGGAGTCGCCCTTCGCCCCGCTGGTACGCGCCCGTCAAGCGGTAGGCGGAAGCTTCGTCGGTCCAGTCAGGCTTGCGGCGGAGGGCTCAGTAGAACGAATCCTTACCGCCCCAGCGCACGGCGAGCCAGAAGGCTTGCGCGTCCGCGTAGCAGCCAGGCCGGAGGAAGATGTTGCGGCGGCTACAGATGGCCCGCATATGCTGTTTGAACTGCCCGTCCACCCACTCGCGGTGGTTCTCGTTCATCAGATTGGGGTAGGAGCGGGCGTTGCGGTAGCCGAAGTCGTGCTGGACACAGGCCGGGTGAAAGACGATCATCTTGCGGAACTTCTCGGGCAGATGGGGAACGCTGCACCCGTCGTTACTCCAGTTGAAGCGCGGGTAGGTGCGCTTGTAGGAAGACAGGTTGCCGGTGAACTTGTCGTCGGCGGCCAGGCGCGTATAGGTCGCCTGGCTGTAGACGGCCAGCGCCGAGAACGCGCCCTCCACCGGCTCGGCGAGGGGGTTGGCGAGGTCCTGCTCGATTTGGGAGATCAGCAGGGGCAGGTCGACCGCCTTGCCCTCGCTGTCCACGGGGTTGGGCACCTCACCCCGCTGGACCTGTTCTTGCAACTGCTTGAAGGCCGCCAGGTCACTTCGCACCACGTCGGTCGCCTGCACCGGGGTCTGTGCCAGGCTGTCCGGCAGCGTCGCCTGGTTGCAGGAGGCGAGCACGAGACTTCCCAGCAGCACCCCGAACATCCTCTTCTGAAGCATGGCTCTCTCCTTGACCCGCGTAAACGTGGCCCCGCGAGGAACGGACCCTAAAACGAGCGAACGACCGGGAGGCGACGCGAGCAGCCAGGAGGGAGATGCAGGTCCCACGAGGCGCACTGCTGTCACCCGTTCTGCGTTTGGGAGAGCGGCGCGCTGATCTCGCCTGACTGGGAGGAGCTTAAGAAATCAGCCGGCTGCCGGGTACTGCTGAAAGTTAGCTCCGGCGACGAGGAGGCCTTCATGAACTCCCGGCGGGGGACAGCGGAGTCGAGTTCGTCGGCCTTGCCGGTGCAGTCAGCCCGTATGTCGTCATGTCGGCCTTTCGCTGCGAAGCACCGGACGGAAGGTGACCCGTCAAGGGTCACTCGGCACCAGGGGTCCGACACGACCCACAGAGCATTCAGTACGCCCGGGAGCTCTGAGTGTTCCTGGGACAGCCTGCTCCCTTGACTCAGGGGGGCCCGGGGAACGCCGTCAGCCGCTCGGCCAGGGCCAGCACCTCCTTGGGGTTCAGCACGCCCTTGAACCACACCAGCCGCTCGTCGAAATCCGAGGGGTCCACGCCTGCCCGCTCCAGATTCAGCCGCTCCGAGACGCAGACGATGACGTCCTTGCGACCCGATTTCCGCAGCAGGTCGAACTTCTTGCGCAGGTACTCCGGGCGCCAGTACCCGACGACCTCGACCAGCACGCTGCGCCCGTCCTCATGGGACAGCCGGAAGTCCGGCAAGATCACGCCCCCCGGCACCGGCACCAGGTCCACCTCCCGCTCCAGGCGCCAGGGCGTCTCCAGCTTCTTGAACCGTCCCGCGAATCCGCTCTCCAGGGCGCTGTCGTGCTCTTGCGGAGGCGGATAGTGGCTCACGTAGTTATCCTCGCTGGTCACCCCGAACTGCCACTCCTCATCCGTAAGGTCCACCCAGGCCAGGTCCCGCCGGGGCTTGAGGGTGGCCGTCAGGTCCCACTTGGTGACGTGCAGGAGGGCAGGCAGAAATTTCGCCATCGCCAGCCCGTAGCGGGTGGTGCTGCCGAATAACGACGTTGGGCCATCCAAAGTCAGGGTGAAGCCAAAGGTGGGATCACCTTCCACGGTGAGCATGAGGCCGAAAAACCGCGTGTACTTCAACAGTTGCTTGTACCGGGCGGGTTCGTTGGGCCGGGCGGTCACGATGACGCTGTAGGCCCGGTAGAGCATCCCCTGGGCCTGGGCGAGGTCGAAGCGCTGGATCAGGGCGAGCGGTTCGGGCGGATCGAAGGCCACCAGGGTCTGCTCGCTCGGCAGATCGGCATACAGAGAAGCGGCCACGTCCTGGGCCGAGAGCTTCACGTCGCCGGACAGAGAGGCCGCCACCTGTTCCAGCACCAGCTCACGCCGCCTGCGGCTAGGCGGATGCGCCTGGGCCAGCTCGAAAACCTTCTCGCGGACGAGGGACGGCTCGACGTGACCCCCGGCCTCGAAAGTGCTCGACCCGTTCACGAGCAGGTGGGCGAGCCCCCGCAGCACCTTGAAGTCGGGCCGCCCGGCCTCCAGCGCCCGCAGCTCCTCGTCGAGGTCCGCCCGGCGTTTGCCCACGTTGGCCTCGAAGGTGCGGATCAAGATCTCGGCGAGTCCGAGGTTCCCCGGCGTGGCCCGCAGGCGTTTGGGCTCGACCACCCCGCCCTTGACGCGGAACATCAGCAGCTCAGTGGGGAGCATTCAGGTCCTCCCAGACCGGGCTCTCCTGCTTTGAACCCGGCTGCCACTGGCCCCGGCGTTGCTGACTAACCCGCTCCTCACTCGTGCCCTCGGTGATGACCTCGTACAGGGTCGCCTGCTTCCCGTCCACCTTCCGCAAGATTCGCCCGAGCCGCTGGATGTACTCACGCTCGGTCGCTGTCCCCGAGAGCACGACGGCCACCGCCGCCTCGGGAACGTCCACCCCCTCATTCAGCACCCGACTGGTCGCCAGGATGCGGTAGGTGCCGTCCCGGAAGCGCCCCAGCAGCTTGTGACGTTCCTTGATGGGTGTCTGGTGCGTGATCACGGGAATCAGAAACTCCCGGCTGATGCGGTAGACCGCCGCGTTGTCGTCCGTAAAGATCAACGTCCGCTCATGCGGGTGGTTCGCCAGAATCTCCTCCAGCACGCGGAGTTTCCCTTCCGTTCCGTAAGCGAGGCTGCGTGCCTCCCGGTGGGCGAGCATGGCGACCCGGCCCTGGGGAGTCCCGCTCGACATGATGAATTGCCGCCAGCCGTCGAGGCTGCCCAGGCGGATGTTCGAGCGTCTCAGGAAGTCGTTCCTCAGCCGGATGCACTCGTCGTACCGCTGCTGCTCGCCCGCGCTGAGGCGCACGCGGATGATGACCTCGCGGTACTCGGACAGGCTCTGCCCCGCGAGGTCTTCGGGCTGGGCCGAGTACACGACCGGGCCGATCAGCCGGTCGAGGTCGGCTTCCCGTCCGTCACTGCGCTTGAGGGTCGCCGAGAGGCCCAGGCGGTAGGGGGCGAGACTCATCTCCGCGATGACCCGGGTGAAGGCGGCGGGGAGGTGATGCACCTCGTCGCAGATCAGGAACGCGAACCGTCCGGCCAGCTCCTCTGCATAGATGGCCGCCGAGTCGTAGGTACTGACCAGCAGGGGCGCGTCGTCCTTGCTGCCGCCTCCCAGCACGCCCACGCTCGCGTCAGGAAAGGCGGCGAGCAGCCCGGCGTACCACTGATGCAGCAGATCGAGGGTGGGCACCGTGATCAGGGCACTGCGGGGGGTGTCTCTCAAGGCCAGTTGCGCAACCAGCGTTTTCCCAGCACCCGTGGGCAGCATCACCACGCCCCGGCGCCCGGCCCGCTTCCACGCGGCAAGGGCTTCTTGCTGGTGGCGGTAGGGCTCAATGTCGCGGGTGTAACTGAGGTCGAGCTTGGAGAAAGCCGCCGCCTCGTCCCGAACCGACACGCCCTCCCGGCCCAGCGTCTCCATCACGTCGCGGTACGCCTGCCCCGGCGCGCGGTAGGACTGGCTACGGGCATCCCAGGTGAAGAAGCCCGACACGGGCCCGGGCACCTCCCACATCACGAGGGTGCCCCGGTCGAGTCTCAGGAGGGGCGGCATGGCCCCCAGGCTAGCGGCCCGGGGGTGGGGCCACCCTGGAGGAGGTGACGTTCGGTGCCCGTGGGACAGGGCCGGGCAGCCTCAGAACGGAATCAGCGGGTGGAACCGCCTCAGCTCGTCCGGCGAGTCGTCCGCCGTCCGGGTCGCCGCGCGTGCCGCCAATACCCGGAATTCCTCCTGGGGGGGCAGGGGCTGGCGCCCACACGCTGACCGTGGCTGCCAAGCACAGTCCCGGCCCCGCCCTCCTGGACCTCGCCGGGGTCATCACGAGGCCCGGGTTCCAGGTCGAAGCGGGCCCGCAGGACGCGCCCTGCGGCGCCAGGACGATGACCACGAAGGACGAACGCAGCTCCGGGACCCTGGCGCGCTGCCCGGCGTGAGCAACGCGAGCACGGCAGCCCCCCGGTTCGCCCCTCGAGCTAGGGCGACGCAGACGCAGGGCGAGCCACCCTGGGATCAGGAGACCTCGTGCACCCATCCGGGTGGGGAGTGGAAGGCGACGCTTTGGGGGTGAGCCGGCGCAGTGCCCGCGCCGGGAAGCCCGCCCAGCTCAGGGCCTAGCCGATCAGCAGTTCGTCCATCACGCCGTGATGGGTGTTCTTGATGGCGACCGGCCTCACCTGGAGGCCGTGCTGCGAAGCCAGGGCACGGACCTCGGGGGCGAGGTCGTAGGTCATCACCACGTCGTGCCGGTCGGCGGCGAACCCAAACAGCCGCGGGTGATCGACCACGTTGTAGGTGTAGAGCCGACGCCCCGCCTTCTTGCCCCCGGCGGTGTAGGGCGGGTCCACCAACACACTCACGTCCCGCCGACCGGCGTACTGCGCCAGGACGGGGAAGGCGTCCCCCTGGATGACCGTCACCCGGTCTCGCACGGCGTTCAGGGCGCGGATGCGGCGGGCCAGGGTCTCGGGATACCCGCGACTCCGCACGCCCTTGCCCCCCTCGCCGCTGTTGAGCACCCCGGCGCCGGGCGCGATGATGCCGCCGTGTGAGACCCGGTTCTGGACCAGCGTCCGCCACGCCACCTCCAGGGGGTTGACGGGGTCGCTGGTGAGGAGGGCCGCTGCCGTCTGCGGACTCAGGTCGAAGTCCAGGATGCGCCACACCAGCGCTTCCGCCTGCTCGCTGAAGATGACCTGCCACACAGCCGCAACCTGGTGGTCGAGTTCGACCATCACGACATGGTTGGCCAGCCCCTCCAGCAACGCGGTGCACGAGATGGAGCCACCCCCCGCGAAGGGCTCCACAAAGACCGCCGGACGCTCCCGGGAAGTCAGCCAGCGGCGCAGGCGGGGGATGAACCAGGACTTGCCGCCGGGGTAACGGAAAGGGCTGTATTGCGGCACCTGGGCGACGCTCACCACCCCGCCGGTCGGCAGGTCAAGCAGGCGGGACATCGAGGCGGGCACCCGGGCAGCACAGGACAGGACCCCCGGGCCGTGGCGGAACTGTCCGGCGGGCGCAGGATCACCCCACCCCGCGACCGTCAGGCTTCGCTGCCCCCTCTCCGGGCTGGGGTGGATGTCCTCCCGCGGGTCGCTCTTCCTCGGCACACCTGCCCCGGCGAGTGACCGGAGGACCCCTGTGGCCGCCCTGAAGGCGGGGGAACCTCGTGTGAGCCGTCTCGACGTTGGGAGTGCGATCACCCATCCGGGGAACGGGTCTCCACGTCAATGAACACCGTCAGGTACGGATAGCGGGGGTCTTTGCGCGGCAATCCGGCGACCGACCACTCGAGGAACGCCTTCCCCACCACCTGCTGGAGCCGGCACTCGTCCGTCTGGTTCGAAAGGTCCAGGTTGACCGCCAGGGCGACGCCGTGGTGAGGAAAGGTGGTCTTGTCCTTGAGACGGAAGCAGACGAGCTCTTTCTCGTTGTGCTCCAGGAGGTCCCACTCCGCGTGGTCGAGCACCGCCGAGAACCACTCGCTTCGGTGCTCGACGTAGGTCTGGACAGCGGTGAGGCGGGAGTCTTCTTGAGCCGTCGGGAAGTCATGCGGTCATTCTCGGTTCGGCCTCACCTCACGAACGCGCGCCCGGTGACAAGCGTGGTGACGTTCGTGAACGTCCTGCGTAAGAACGCCCGGAGGGGACCGGCCTCACGCTCGTCCTTGGCCGCCCGGCCACCCACCTCTCCCGAACCCACTGCCGAGGTCCATGCCCACGTCCACAGTCAAGTCAGGGCAACGCCCCCTGCTCCCACACGAATGTGCCCGACCACCTGCCCGTGACGGTCAAGCAGGGGTTCGTCTCCTGCGGCGAGAGAAGGGATTCTCCCGAACTGGTGGTCTCCCCGAGGGCCACGGGGTACGTCGTCTCTCCCAATGTGCGCCTCAACGACGTGTTCCTGATCTCGCGGGCGACCGAGCATCGGCAGAGCGTGCTGGGTCACCCGCGAGATCAGCACGTGGGCGTTCTGATTTTCGAAGAGCGCGACTTCAGACTGGTGCTCGCCATCATGGGCGAGACCGTCGCCCGTCTTCTGGGAAAAGCAATCCAGGAACGCGGCAAGCCGAAGATCCTGATCAGTGATGACGGGTCAACTCGACCCGTCGTGCCCTGGACGCCTGGGCACACCAAGAGGGCTCGAACGGAGCCTGATCGTCCCAGGAAAAACCCGTCCTGGAGGCCTGCCCTGAATCGCTGGGCGGACGCTTCCGTGACGGGTGCTTGCACCAGCACTGGTTCGTGAGCCTGCCACAGGCACGGCTGGTCCTGAGCGTGTGACGACGGGATGACAACGGCGTCCGGCCACACAGCTCGCCGAGCAACCTGGCGCCGCGAGAGGTTGCCTCCCGTTCGACGGGCTGAGGTCGGTTGTGATGAGGGGTTCAGGCTGAACCACAGGGTGGGGCAGGCTCAACGGCCTCCGGTCGGAGGGTGACGTGACCTGTCCTGCGGTTCGCCGTCAGCAACCCCATCGACGGAACGGAAAACCGCGGCGGGGACACCCCGTTCCGCGCCACTGGTCCCGACTGGCCCCGGGCGTCGGGCATGTGGTGGTGACTCACCGGCTGATGGACGGGGTGGGGTCGGGACGGGTCACCGCGTACAGCCGCTCCAGCCCGCCCGGGCTCAGCAGCCGTTCCAGCAGCAGGGCGCCGATGCCGAGCACGCCGGCCTCCGCACCGTGAGTGCTCAGGCGAATCTGCACGTTTCTCTGGCCGAGCGGCGTCCCCCGTTGCGCGACGGACCGGCACAGGGCCTCCAGCAGGGGCGTTCCCGCCGAAGCCACCTGTCCCCCGACGACGACCACCGACGGGTCCAGCAGATGGAGGAGGCTGGCCGTGAGGCGTCCCAGCAGGTCCCCGAGCACCTGCACGACCTCCTGCGCCGCCGCGTCCTCGTGGAGCAGGCCGACCACGTCCTCCATCCCGCTGTCTGGTCTCAGGCGCACGGACGGGACCCTGGCGAGCACCTGGCTCAGGACGGTGGGCAGAAGTCCGGCGGGGCCGCTCCCCGTTGGGGCAGGGACGCGCAGGTCCTCGGCCAGCAGGGGCCACACCTCCCCGGCCCCGCCGTGGACGCCGCGGTGCGGTCTGCCGCCCAGGATCAGGCCCGCGCCGACGCCCGCCCCCACCTTGAGGTAGACAAGGTCCTCGTTATGGTGGGCACCGAAGTACCACTCGGCGAGGGCCCCCAGGTTGGCGTCGTTCTCGATCAGGACGGGCACGCCAAAGAGCGCCCGCAGGGTGCCCGGCACGTCCTCTCCCCCCCAGCCCCGCATGAAGGGCGTGTCGGCCACCTGTCCCGAGACCGGGTCCACCGGCGCGGGCAGGCCGACGCCCATCAGGGCCACCTGCGCCAGGCGAACGTCGGCCTGCCCCAGAACACCCTCCACCAACCCGGCCAGGGTGCGGTAGGTCGCCTGGGGTCCCTGACGGATGTCGAAGGGCACCTCCCGCTCGGCGACGGGCCGACAGCGCAGGTCGAGCAGCGCCACGCGCAGGTGCCGGGCCCCCACATCTGCGGCGAGGAGGTGGGCCGCCCGGGGCTGGAGGGTGAGCCGGGTCGACTTGCGGCCCGTGGAGGCCGTCTCGAAGGGGGCGCCCTCGCTCACCAGCCCCGCCTGGAGAAGCCCCTGCACGATGTCGGACATGCTGCTGCGCGCCAGGCCGAGCTGCCGCGCCAGCTCCACCCGGGGCAGGTCACGCTGCCACAGCAACCGCAGCACCTGCACGACGTGGTGGTCACGAACCCCGGTGGCCTGCTCCAAGCGAAACGGCATGGTGGCTCCCAGCGTACCCGGTCCCCGCCCCTCCACCGTTTGTTAGGCGAACGAACAATGTCTAGCCGGGCGGCCACCTCCCGGCGGGGCCGGTGCTACCGTCAGCGCGTTCACACGTCACAGCCCGGGTCCGCCCGTTGCTCAGGAGGTCGTATGGAACGGCGTTTTCCCCACGTGTCTTCGTCGCCGCCGTCTTTCTCGCCCCGGGCCCGCCGACGCCGGGCGCTCCTGGTGACCACCCTGGGGCTGACCCTGGCGGCCTGCGCCGGGGTCACGCCCCCCGACGCCCTGACCGTCCAAACCGACCGGGGGGCCGTCCGCGGCGTCAGCGCCGGGGGCGTCGAGAGCTTCCGGGGGATTCCGTACGCCGCCGCGCCCGTGGGCGACCTGCGCTGGAAGGCGCCGCAACCCGCCCCCGCCTGGTCGGGCGTGCGGCCCGCCGGGGAGTTCGGGAACACCTGCCCGGCCCTGGAGAGCACGAACGGGCCCCGCTCGGAGACCGAGGACTGCCTGTTCATCAACGTGCAGCGCCCGGCGGGGACGAGTGCGGGCGCGGGGCTGCCGGTCTACGTCTTCATCCACGGGGGCGGGCTGACGAACGGCAGCTCCAACCAAGCCGACATGGACAAGATCGTCCGCGAGACGGGCGTGATCGGCGTGAGCCTCAACTACCGCCTGGGCGTCTTCGGGTTCCTGGGGCACCCGGGCCTCACCGCCGAGGCGGGCGAGTCGGGCAACTTCGGGTTCCTCGACCAGCAGGCGGCCCTGCGCTGGCTTCAGCGCAACGTCGCCGCCTTCGGGGGGGACCCGGCCCGGGTGACGGTCGGCGGGGAGTCGGCGGGCGGGTACTCGGTGTGCGGGCACCTGGTCTCCCCGGGGTCGCGGGGGCTCCTTTCCAAGGCCATGCTCCAGAGCCCCTACTGCTCCAGCCGGACCCAGGCGCAGGCCGACGCGGGCGGCACGGCCTTCGCCGCGCGGCTGGGCTGCACCGACCCGGCGAACGTGCTGGCCTGCCTGCGGAACGCCTCACCCGCCGCGCTGCTGGACGCCAGCGCCGGCTTCTCCTCCCTGTTCGTCCGGGGCACCTCCGCGCTCCCGAACGATCCCCGCGAGGCCGTCCGCACCGGGAACTTCGCCCGGGTGCCGGTGGTCATCGGGGCGACCCGCGACGAGGGCCGCACCTTCTCCCAGGGCAACATCGGCTGGACCCGGGCGCAGTACGAGGCGTGGGTGCGAGAGACCTTCGGGAGCAATGCGGGCGCCGTGCTCGCGCAGTACCCGTGGCCGCAGGGCGCCGACGAGTACACCGGGGCGGAGTTGTCCGGGGACATCCTGACGGATTCGGGCCTCATCGTGGGGATCGGGGGGTGCCCGACCCGCACCTTCGTCCAGGACTTCGCCCGCTCCACCCGCACCTACGCCTACGAGTTCGCTCACCGCACCGGCCCGGGGCTGGTCGACCGGGGCGAGTACGAGTGGGGGGCCGGGCACGCGGCGGAGCTGGCCTACCTCTTCCCGAGCTTCAATAACGGCACGCCCATCGCGCCCCTCTTCGACGCCGCCGAGCAGCAACTCGCCCGCGAGATGGTGGCGTCCTGGGGCTCGTTCACGAAGAGCGGCAGTCCCGAGGTCACCGGGCAGGTCCCCTGGCCGCCCCACAACGAGCAGGGCCGCACGCTCTCCCTGCGCGCAGGCGGGCAGAGCGTGATGATCGACGACGCGACCTACGTCGCCGAGCACCAGTGCGACTTCTGGAACACCCTGCCCGCGCCGACGAACTGAGCGCCGACCCGGGCGACCGCCCCCGGCGCCCCATTCACCCCCGGGAAGGCCGGTCCCGCGCTGCGGCCTTCACACCGACAGGAGAACCATGACCCCCAGATCCCTGCCCCTGATCGCCCTCACGTCCACCCTGATCCTCGCGGCCTGCACCCAGGTCTCCGGGGAGGTGCAGCCCGAGTTGGGCGCCGGGCCCGGCGTCACGCTCATCACCGAGGGCGGGCGAAGCTTCAAGGACCTGAACAAGAACGGGGCGCTCGACCCCTACGAGGACTGGCGCCTCACGCCGGGAGCGCGCGCGGACCACCTGATCTCCCGGATGACCCTGGAGGAGAAGGCGGGCGTGATGATGCACGGCACCGCCCCGACCACGGCGGGCGGCGTCGGCCAGGGCAGCAGCTACGACCTGACCCAGGCCACGCGGATGATCCGGGACGAGCACGTCAACACCTTCATCACCCGCCTGGACGGCGACCCGGTGAACCTCGCCACCCAGAACAACCGGCTCCAGGAGATCGCGGAGGCGACCCGGCTGGGCATCCCCGCCACCATCAGCACCGACCCGCGCAACTCCTTCCAGTTCGTGCTGGGCGCGACCAACGAGGCCGGGCAGTTCAGCAAGTGGCCCGAGACGCTGGGGCTGGCGGCCACCCGCGACCCGAACCTCACCCGCCGCATGGCGGACGTCGCCCGGCAGGAGTACCGGGCGGTGGGCATCCAGATGGCCCTCTCGCCCCAGGCGGACCTCGCCACCGAGCCCCGCTGGTCGCGCATCAGCGGCACCTTCGGCGAGGACGCCGCGACGGTGAGCGCCCACGTCGGCGCCTACGTGTCGGGCTTCCAGAACGGCACCCAGGGGATCAACAGGAACAGCGTGGTCACCGTCGTCAAGCACTGGGGCGGGTACGGCGCGGCGCGCGAGGGCTTCGACGGGCACAACAGCTACGGCAAGTACGCGGACTTCTCGTCAGGCGCCAGCTACGACAACCACCTGCGGGCCTTTCAGGGCGCCTTCGACGCGGGCGCCGCCGGGGTGATGCCCACCTACTCCATCCTGACCGGCGTCACCGTGAACGGGCAGGCGCTCGAACAGGTCGGGGCGGGCTTCAACCGTCAGCTTCTTCAGGACGAGTTGCGCGGGCGGTACGGCTTTGGGGGCGTGATCGTCTCCGACTGGGCGATCATGAACGACTGCAACGAGATCTGCGTGAACGGCAGCCCGGACCCTGCCGAGCGCGTCCGGGGCATCGCCATGCCGTGGGGCGTCGAGCACCTGAGCCGCGAGGATCGCTACGCCAAGGGCGTGGGCGCGGGGCTGGATCAGATCGGGGGCACCACCGACTCTGCCACCCTGATCTCGGCGGTGAAGAACGGGAAGGTCACCGAGGCGCGCATCGGCGAGTCCGTGCGCCGCATCCTGGTCCAAAAGTTCGAGCAGGGTCTGTTCGAGAACCCCTACGTGAACGCGCGGAGGGCCGGTGAGGTCGTCGGCAACGCGGGGTTCAGCCGGGAGGCGGACGACGCCCAGGTGCGTTCGCTGGTGCTGCTGGAGAACAAGAATGACCTGCTGCCGCTGGGGAGCGGCGTGAAGAAGGTCTACCTCTACGGGGTCGCGCCCGAGGCGGCTACCGCGGCGGGCTTCACCGTCGTCACCACCCCGGGGGAGGCGGACGTCGCCATCATCCGCGCCGAGGCGCCGTTTCAGACCCTGCACCCCAACTACTTCTTCGGCAGCCGCTACCACGAGGGCGACCTGGATTTCAAGGACGGCCATCCCGCCTACGAGGCCTTCAAGGCCGCTGCCGCCCAGGTGCCCACGATCCTGACCGTGTACCTCGACCGCCCGGCCATCCTCACCAACGTCAAGGACAGGGCGGGTGCGCTGATCGGCAACTTCGGGGTGAGCGACGCGAACCTCTTCCGGATGCTGACCGGGCAAGCGCGGCCGGAGGGCAAGCTGCCCTTCGAGCTGCCGTCCTCGATGGAGGCGGTCCGCGCCCAGAAGCCTGACCTGCCGAGCGACAGCGCCGCCCCGCTCTATCCCTACGGGCACGGCCTGGCGTTGAAGTAGAGGCGGACGAGTTCAGACCGCAACGAGCAGGGACAGGGCGAAGGGCCCTGCCCGTCCCTGCCCCTGCGTCCATGACTCCCGGGCGGCGCCCACGTGACCTGCCCGGGTCCGGCAGGCGGGACCGCTGAGAGAGGGTTCAGATCAGCGTGTTGGCGTTGATCTCCTCCGCCGTAGCGCCCAGCGCCCCCTCTCGCGCCCGGAACGCGTTGACGTTGCCCGGCCAGGGGTGCTCCCCGCCTTGATCACGGAAGATTCGATCCTCGCCCCGCTCCGGCAGACCGAAGAGGAGGTGCGGGTCACCCGGCAGCGGTCGAGTTCCGCCTCCGCCCCGTCCCGCCAGGAGGGGGCCCTCCCACCCGCGAAGGGATGGACTGGGCCGCTGGTGCCCTGGGGGATGCTGAGGGTTGGGGAGGGACAGAGGCCGCCGAGAACGCCGTGTCAAAAGTGTGTTCCAGACAGCCTTTCCTCGAACTGCGGGACGTCAGTCCTGCCCCATCCTCCCGCTCGCCGCGGGCGTCCGCACGCATGGGGCCGGTGAGGACCGGCCCGGGAGCGTCTGGGGTCATGAGGCAAGCTGGCGCAGCCGGTTCGGGCCAGGGAGACGCTCTGTGGCTCGGGGTGAGAGCGGCTGCTGACCGGGCCCCTCCGGTCGAGGTGAACCGGCTCACGTCTGATGGAGCCAGGGCCTCACGGAGCAGGCGGATCTGCGCTTCGTTCGCCTCGGCGTGGGCCTGGAGCTGGGGGTCGGGCACGGCCAGCAGGATGACAGATGAACCGCCCCCGGGCAGACGAACTTGCGGTACCGACTCTGGAAGGTTGCCCGTCGCCGCCCGCCCTGGGGCTCAGAACGGGATCAACAGGTTGAGGAGCCTTCGCAGCTCATCGGGGGTATCATCCGCCGTCCGGGTCGCGGCGCGGGCGGCCAGCACCCGGAACTCGTCCTCGGACGGCAGCGTCGTGGCCTCCACGGTCAGGGTGTGGGGGGACCACCCGGGCTTGGGGCCACACTCCAGGCGCACATCGTCGGGGCGGTAGCAGCGCCCGGGCTCCAGCTCGAAGCGCGCCCGCCACACCCCTTCGGGCGCCAGGACGATGAAGAGGAAGGAAGAGAGCGTCACTGCCCCCATTTTGCGCCTCCAAAGGTGAAAAGCGCGAGCACGGCGGGAACGTGGCCGCGTCCCAGCAGGGAGGGTCCGCAAATAAAGCAGGGCTCTCCCGCCGGGGGCCTCTCCGGGTGGGGTGCCTGAGGGAGGCGGCACCGTCCTCCTCCACCGCCCGTCGCCAGGAATAGCAGGTGAGGAGGTCGTTCACTCTCGTTTCTGGTCGCGAACTCGAACGGCCCATAAGAACCGGTGAACAACGCGCGCTCCGCCTGCACTCCACTCCCAGGGCTCTTGAGGATTCGGCCTTCACCCCTGGGATCAGCTTCACGCCTGGAGCAGCCTGCTCCGCTCACCGACCAGGCCCGCGAGCGCACCGCCTTCACTGTCCGGGGACACCGCGAGCGACCAGGCCGCCCACCCCGCGCAGCCCTGCCCTGCTTTCCCGGCCTGAACCGTCAGGCACCCCCGCCGAGCGGTCCCCTCCGGGTGCCTTCCTCTCCACCCCGCCGTCGCGCGGCCGCTCCACCCTGCGGACCTGCCGGGTGAGCCGGGGAGCTTCACTCCGGCCTGGAGGGCGGCACGACGCGGCGGGGGTACGATCACCGGGTGAGCGACGCTGACTTCCGCCGCTACCTCAACGTCCGCTCGTGCGCGAACGGCAGCCTGCGCGCCGACGGTGCTCGCCTGGCGTTCCTACACAACGCGGACGGCACCATGCAGATCTGGACCGTCGACGGGCCGGGCCGCTGGCCACAGCAACGCACCTTCTTTCCGAACCGCGTGAGCGGGCTCGTCTACGCGCCGCACGGCCACCAGGTCCTGTTCGGCATGGACGAGGGCGGCAACGAGCGAGACCAGCTCTACCTGATGGACGACGAGGGCCTGGAGGTGCGTGCCCTCACGGCGGACCCCCGGGTGAGACACACGTCGGGCGTGTGGAGCCCGGACGGCACGCGGATCGCCTTTACCGCCACGCGCGAGAACCCGAGCGACTTCACGCCCTACGAACTCGACGTGGCGAGCGGCGAGGTCCGCAAGCTGGCCCCCCTGGGCGGCTACGTCCTCGCCTCCGCCTGGCTGCCCGACGGTTCGGGCGTGATCCTGACGCGGGCGCACTCGCGGCTGAGACACGAACTGCTGCTGGTGCGGGGCGGGGAGGTCATGCCACTCACCGGGCCGGACGCGCAGTACCTCGCCGTGCGGCCCTTGCCGGGCGAGGCGTCCGCCCTGGTCCTCACCGACGCCGGGCGCGACTTCACGAACCTCGCGCGGCTGGACTTCACGACCCGTGAACTCACCTTCCTGTCCGACCGTTCCTGGGACGAGGAGGGCGTGCACGTCACGACAGACGGGACGTTGGCCCTGCTCGTCTGGAACGAGGAGGGCTTCGGGCGGGCCGAGCGCCTCGACCTCGCCTCGGGCGAGCGGCGCGAGGTCACGGGCCTGCCGCGCGGCGTGCTCGACGGGCCCGACCTGGGCCGCGACGGGCGCACCTTCCTGCTGACCGCTCACGGTCCCACCGAGGCGATGAACGTCTGGGGAGTGAACGCGGACGCGGGTGAAGCGACCCGCTGGACGGGGGCCACACTCGGGACCGTGCCGCAGGCGGCCATCGTGCAGCCCGAGGTGGTGCATTTTCGGAGTTTCGACGGCCTGCGGGTCCCCGCCCTGTACCTGCGCCCGCATGGCGCGCAGGGCATGCTGCCCGTCGTCGTGGTCGCCCACGGCGGGCCCGAAAGGCAGAGCCGCCCCACCTTCAGCCCGGTCGGTCAGTACCTCGTGGCGCAGGGGTACGGGGTGCTGCTGCCCAACGTGCGCGGCTCGACCGGCTACGGCAAGGCCTATACCCACCTCGACGACGTGGAGCGGCGCATGGACAGCGTGGCCGACCTGCGGGCCGCCTGGGACTGGCTCGTGCGGGAGGGCGGCGCCGACGAGCGGCGCATCGCCCTCTACGGGGGCAGCTACGGCGGCTTCATGGTGCTCTCGGCCCTGGCAACGTACCCCGACCTCTGGGCGGCGGGCGTCGACCTCATGGGCATCGCGAACTTCGTGACCTTCCTGGAGCGCACCAGCCCGTACCGCCGTGCGGTGCGCGAGGCGGAGTACGGCTCGCTGGAGCGCGACCGCGCGTTCCTGCACGCCATCTCGCCGCTCACGCAGGTGGACCGCATCCGCGCGCCCCTGATGGTGATCCACGGGGCGAACGACCCGCGGGTGCCCGTGTCGGAGGCCGAGCAGATCGTGGCGGCCCTGCGCGCCCGTGACGTGCCGGTGGAGTACCTGCGCTATGAGAACGAGGGCCACGGGCTGGTGAGGCTCGCCAACCGGCTCGACGCCTACCCGAGGGTCGCGGCCTTCCTCGCACGCCATCTGGGGAGGTGACCCGTTCCCAACGCGTCTCCCCTCGCTGCTGCCGGTGAAGGGGCTGCGCCTTGGGTGTGGCGAACCGCGCTCCCGGCTGACTTCACCGCCCCTGACTTGAGTGCCTGGGGGCGTCCCATCGTCTTTCGGCTCCTGGCCGAGGGCTGAGGTTGACGACGCTCACGCCGAGCAGCCGAACCCGGTGCCCACCCAGCAGCTCCGGCGTCAACACCTCGGCGGCGGCCTCGGCCAGTTCGTCCGCCCTCGCCAGCGGCGCCTCCCGGGTCCGGTGCCGCGTCACCCGCGTCCCGTCCTCGTACCGCAGCTTCAGGACGACGGTCCGGCCGGCGTACCCCCGCTTGGAGAGCCGCGCCTCCACCTCCGCCGTGATCCCGGGCAACTGGGCCAGCAACTCCTCTCGTGTGGTCAGGTCCCGCTCGAAGGTCTCCTCGACCCCGATGGACTTGGGCTCCCGGTGCGCCTCCACGGGCCGGTCATCCACTCCTCTCGCCAGGTCGTACAGCCGGGGCGCGAGCTTGCCCGCACCCAAGATGGCTTGCAGCTCCGGCAAGGACCGCGCCCGCAACTCCGCCCCGGTGTGGATGCCCTGGGCCTGGAGCTTCCCCGCGATCACCGGCCCCACCCCATAGAACTCCTCGACCGGCAGGGCCGCGAGCAGCGCGTCCACCTCCTCGGGAGGGATGACGGTCAGGCCCGCGGGTTTCTTCATCCCGCTCGCCAGCTTGGCGAGGAACTTGTTCACCGACACCCCGGCGGAACAGGTCAGTTCTGTCTCCGCCTGGATGTCCGCCTGGATGCTGCGGGCGATCTCCTCGGCCTCGGCGAGCGTCCGTCCCTCCTGGGTCACGTCGAGGTACGCCTCGTCCAAGACCAACGGCTCAATCACCTCGGTGTAACGGGAGAAGATCTCGTGGATCTGGGCCGAGACAGCGCGGTACACGTCCATGCGCTGCGGGATCAGGATGATGCCGGGGCAGCGCTGCCGCGCGAGGTGCACGGGCAGGGCGCTCTTTACCCCAAAACTTCTTGCCACATAGTTGGCGGTCATCACCACGTCCCTGCGGCCCGGCACGATGACGGCGACGGGTTTCTCCCCCAACTCCGGCTGGTCACGCACCTCGATGGAGGCATAGAAGGCGTCCATGTCCACGTGCACGATCAGGCGGGTCATGCCCGCAGTGTCGCTCACCCTGCCAGAACTTGGAGTCGGGAATCCCGCCTTCTGCACGGTCGCGTTGGTGCCCACCTGCCGTGGAGCGTGCGTCACCCGGCGCAGGGCCTACTGGTCCCCCACCGCTTTGTGCCTTCGCGCGCCCGTCGTGTGGACCTTGAGCGGCCGTGGTGCTCCCCACCCTCGTCCCGCACCCTCCAACTCAGGAGAGCCACCTTCGTGCCTCCGGTCCGCCGACCCTTAACATCCCGGCATGGCCCGCTCCTCCGCAGCCATCGACCTTCCCACCGCCACGGCGCTTCTTCGCGCCGATCTCCCCCAATTCGCGCACCTCGCCGTGACGCTCCTCGGCGAGGGCACCGACCACCTCGCCCTCGACCTGGGCGGGCACTACGTCTTCCGCTTCCCAAAACGACCAGACACGGCCGCCGCCCTCCAGAGCGAGGCGAGGCTCACCGGGTGGCTCGCCCCGGTGTTCCCCCTGGCGATCCCCAGGTACGAGTTTGTCCGGAGACTCGGCCAGGACCCGGCCCACAGCTACGCGGGCTACGCGAAACTTCCCGGAACACCCGCCTTGTTCCGGGAGGCCCAGCACACCCCCTTCGCCGTCGTCGGACCTCCCCTCGGCACCTTTCTGCGTCGGCTGCACGACATGAGGGTCGAGGAGGCCCGGGCGCTCGGCGTCCCAGTAGAGGACGACCCCGGGCTCGACGAGTGGGCGCAGGAGGCATTGAGCGACCTCGCTCTGGCGGTGGAACGCGGGGAGGTGTCCACCGACGCCGGGAGGCAGTGGGAACACCTGCTGATGACCCCGCCCTCGCCCGAGACCGTCGCACCCTGCCTCATCCACGGTGACCTGGCCGCCGAGCACGTCCTGCTCGACGAGCAGGGCACACCGACGGCGGTGATCGACTGGAGCGACGCCGAGGTGGGTGACCCCGCCCGGGATTTGGCCGGTGTCCTGCACTGGGGCGGCGACGGACTGCTGCACCTGGTCCTGGAGACCTACGGCAGGGTGGATGAACGCACGCTGGAGCGGGCACGCTGGTTGGCCGTGTGTCGCGCCCTCGGGGACCTCACGTACGGCGCGGAGAACGGTCTGGACGCCTACGTTCGTGCGGGGAAGCGGGCGTTGGGTTGGCTCTCCCCGCCTTGATCCTGAAGTTCCTGGGAGGAGCAGGCGGAGGCTTCGCCTGGCCGCCACGGCCCGACCTCGACGAGCACCTCGAGGTCGGGCGGCGGGCAAGACGGGGAGGTCGCTGAGCTTGCCCTGCCCTCGAATGACACAGGCAGAGGGCACGGGCGCACGAGCTGGCCCAAGACGTCTCCGAGTTGCACCGCGTTTTCCACGGAGGGGCAGCAGGGAGGCGGGAGAGCGAGCAGAACAGCGTCCTCCGGGCAAGTTCGCTTGCATTCCGAGGGTGCAGCCGTCACGATGCAGGCCATGACCAAAAAAGCGGCGAAGGCTCCGGCCAAGAAGACGGCAGCGAAGCAGCAGGCGGCGGAAGCCGAGCCGACCCCTCAGACTCCAGCCGAGAGCAGCGCGGGCGGCAAGATCGCCAAGACGCAGCTCGTCGAGCAGGTGGCCCAGCAGAGCGGTCTGACGAAGAAGCAGGCGGGTCAGGCTGTGGATGCGGCGATGGAAGTGATCGTGGACGCGATCAAGCAGGGGCAGAGCGTGGGGTTGCCTGGTCTGGGGACGCTGAGTGTGAAGGCGACCGCCGCCCGCACCGGCGTGCGCCCGGGGACCAGCGACCGGATCCAGATTCCGGCGGGCCGCAAAGTTGCCTTCAAAGTCGCCAACACCCTGAAGGGGGCGCTCGGCCCCACGGGTGACACCGCCGCCGAGTAAAACCCTGCCACCCGAGCGCCCTCCAGGGGGCGCTTTTTGCTTGAGTCACGCGGGAGGACCGACGCCCAGGAGAGTCAGGAGTCGAACAGGCCCGGTTGCGTCGAGACTGATACGGCCACGGGCAGGGCTTGCACTTCCCGGAACTCCAGCCCGCGCCCCTCCAACTGCGCTCGCGCCGGCGCCGTGATCGAAGGCGCGGCCAGAATTCCTCGCACCACCGCCGGCCCCACCGTCCGCTGCACCGCCTGCACGTACCGGGCGAGTTGCGACACCGCATCCTGCGTCGCCCGCCCCCGCTTCAGTTCCACCACGACAAAGCGTCCCTGAGCATCCTGCGCGTACAGGTCAATGCCGCCTGACTCCACCAGCAACTCCCGGTTCAGCACGCGTAAGCCCGGCTCGATCAAGTCCGGGTGACGCGCAAGGGCGTCCTGCATCTGCGCTTCCGACCCCGACAGCACAAACCCCGCTTCCTCCGAGAGTTCCAGGGCTTGCGCGAGGTGCGCTTCCAGAAAGACCACCCGCACCTGTTCCGCCGGACTCCGCCGAGAAGCCATCAACACGCCCTGCCCCTCCTCGACCCGGGCCGTGATCTCGTCCGTGCGCGGCTGCCAGTTCATCGGCCGCACGCCCTTCGGCGCATGGATTTGCACACTCCCGTCCCGCTTGAGGAGGACCAGGTAGGAACCGACGTCCGCCGTGCTGGCCGCACGACCTTGGTACGTGACCTCCGCCAAGCCCGCGACCTGCACCAGGCAGTCGCGCGTCCGCGTGTGCCGCAGCAGGAAGGCGACCAGGTCCGCCGCAGAAGGGGAGAGCAGTTGCTCGCGAATCACGCGTTCAACTCCCGGAAGACGTTGGGGAACGGCATCCCTCTATCCTGAAGGACAAACCAGCAGAAAGGAATATGCTGGAGGCGTATTTGGTAGCGCCCCCTGTGATCCCTTGGCTCCTCCCCCTTCCTCCATGAGGCCGCGAACGTTGAGTCACCCCCTCACCCACCACCCGGCTGCGGAAGGACTGGACCCCTGGGTGTTCGGGCATGACTCCACCCCGGGCATCGTGTCCGTCCACGCCGACCTCACGGGTCAGGCGCTGGTCTGGCGGCGTGATGGGGAACAGGTGGTGCTGGAGCGCACCCGCTTCCGCCCCTGGCTGTACGCGCAGGACTTGGTGGACGTGCAGCATCTCGGCCCGCGTCTCACCCGCGACAACGACCAAGCCCCCTTCAGCGTGCAAGAACTCCCCGGACCCCCAGGCAGCCTGAAGTACCTGCTCACAGCACAAGATGGCCGGACCCTCCGGCAGGCCATCCTTTCCGGCGCATCCCGACGCCTCGGGCGGCCCGTCACCAGCCTGCACGACCTCCGCGGGTACTACACGGTCGGTCCCACCGAGCAGTACCTGATGGCTTCCGGCCGCACGTACTTCAAGGGGATGACCTTCGACGACCCGCACCGCCTCCAGTTCGACCTGGAAACCACCAGCCTGAGCCCCGAGACCGGGCGCATCTTCATGATGGCCGTGCGCGATAACCGCGGCTTCGAGACCGTGCTGGAAGTTCGGCGGGCGGTGCAGGAACCCGAGCTGATCCAAGCACTCGTGCAAGTCATCCAGGAACGCGACCCAGACGTTTTGGAGAACCACAACATTCACGCGTTCGACCTCCCGTTCCTGATGGGCCGGGCGCAGATGCATGGCGTGGAGCTGAACCTGGGTCGCCCGGGGGGCCGACCAGGCGTGTGGCGGGTGCAGGACGGTCGCTCCTCCCCCCACTGGGCCTGCGCGGGTCGAGAGATCGTGGACACCATCGACGCCGTGCGCCGCCTCGACCTGCCGAGCGCGAGCCTCAAAGTCGTCTCACGACTCTTCGGCATCGCTCCCGAGGACCGAGTGTACCTGGAGGGCGACCAGATCGCCGACACCTACCGCACCGACCCCGCCACCGTGCGGCGGTACGCCTTGCAGGACGTGCAGGAGGTCGACGCCCTCGCCCGCCGCGTGCTGGCCCCCTCCTTCGCCCTCGCGAAGATGGCCCCACGTCCCTATCACCGGCTGCCCTACGCTGGCACCGCCACCGGCCTGCTCGAACCCATGCTGGTCCGTGCTTACCTGCAAGCTGGACACGCCCTCCCTGGGGACCAGCCCTTCGCTGGGGAGCCGCACCAGGGCGGGGCCGTCCACCTGTATGCCGAGGGCGTCTTGCCGCGTGTCGTGAAGGTCGACATTGCCAGCATGTACCCCAGCCTGATCCGCCACGAGCGCATTGGTCCCACCTGCGATCCGCTCGGCGTCTTCCTGCACCTCATGGATCACCTGACCGCCCTGCGGCTGTACCACAAGGCGGCGGCCAAGCGCGGCGACCCAGGTGAGCACGACGCAATGCAAAGCGCGATGAAGCTGGTCGTGAACTCCGGGTACGGGTACCTGGGTGCCGGGAGGCTGGCCTTGTTCGCCGACCGGGAGGCGGCCGACCGCATCACTCGGCGGGGACGCGAGGTGCTGCACCAGGTCGTCGAAGCCATTCAGGAGCGCGGCGTCACCCTGATCGAAGCGGACACGGATGGCGTGTTCTTCTCCTGCCCGGACGGCTGGAGGGAGGAAGACGAGCGCAAGCTCATCGCCGAGGTCGACGCCCTGTTGCCGGAGGGTGTGTCCCTGGAGTTCGACGGGCGGGCCAGGGCCATGCTCAGCCACGAGATCAAGAACTACGCCCTGCTGCGCTACGACGGCCAGCTCGTCCTCCGAGGCGCGGCGTTCGAATCCAGCCGGACCGAGGCGTATGGACGAGCGTTCTTGCACCAAGCCCTGACGTGCCTGCTCTCCGGGGACGTGCCCGGTGTGCAGGCGGCGTACCTGAGCACCCTGCGCTCGCTGGAGACCCGCCGGTTCACGAACGCGGAGGTGGCGAGCCGGGTGCGCCTCACCAAGACGCCCGAGGACTACGCGGCGACGCGTGCGACGCGCAAGGAGGCCGCGTACGAGGCCCTGCATCGCTTGGGCCGGACCTGGCGGGCGGGGGAGCGGGTGACGCTGTACCACCGGACCGGGGTGGGGCTGGTGCCGCTCGACACGAACCCGAACGGGCAGGACTATGACGTGAAGCACTACGCGGCGAACCTGCGGCAGGCGTACGCGACGCGCCTGCGCAAGGCGTTGCGCCCGGAGGATTACCGGCAACTCTTCGAACACGTCGGCCAGCCGAGCCTGTTCGATCAACCTGTCGAGGGCATGCAGTCGATTTGGTTGCCGGTCACGCCCTCCTGAGGGAGACCTGATAGTCTGACCATCACGGCGACTTCAGCCGGAGATGCATTCCCAGCGGCGTGAACGGCTCCCCGAGGAGTTCGCCCGTGCGAGGGTCGAACCGGAACGCCTGACCATCCACGGTCACGCTCCACACCCGTTCCCCCCGGCGCGTCACCTGCCCCGCTCGCACCCGCGCGAAGTGGTGGTCAAACACCACGACGGCCACTTGCTTGCCGGTCAAGGCCTGCATCAAGGGCACGGCGAGGCGGGCTTGACTCGCGGCGCGCTCCACCTGTTTCAAGGTCGCCGCGTTCACTTGGACGGAACGGCTCCCCACCGAACGGAGGAGAGTCAACGAGCCTTCCGCCCATTCGCGGAGGGCTGGACGGGGTTCCTCCAGCAAGGCTTCCAGGCGCTCGCGCAGAGCTGAAGTGGGGAGGAGGTCCGACCCAACGTACAAGGGCAGGCTCCGATGGTCCTCCACCGCTTGCGGGACGTGCACGTCCCGCAGCCGCTGAACGTGCTGCCCCCGCTCCTCAACGGAAGCCGCAGGCACCTTGAGTCTGGGAGGCAGGGGTTGAGGGAGAGCGTCTTCCACGGGCGTCTGCCACACCGTCTCGACGGGCGCAGCTTCCACCTCCACCAGGTCCTGCGGTGCAGCCTGGCTCTCCGGGAGCGCAGCAGGTTCCACCCTCCAGCCGTTCGCCCAACTCTCCTTCCCGTACGCCAGCCGCAACGTGTCCTTGGCGCGCGTCAGGGCCACGAACAGCACGCAGCGCTCCTCTTCCGGGTCCCCATGCGGAGACGGCATCAACTCCGGGTACAGCAGCGTCACCCGCTCCCACTCCAACCCTTTCGCTCGGTGAACCGTGCTGAGCAGCACGTCCGCGTCCTCGTGGTACAAGCCTCGCAGCACGCCCATCACGTCGGTCACACTGGCCGTTCCACCAGCCACGTTCGCCGCGCGTAAGGCCAACAGGCGCAGGCAGGCGCACAGGTCCTTGAGTTCCCCCAGCCCCTTCTTCGCCGCCAGGTCCCCTTCCTCCGCCTTCTTGACCAAGGGTGTCGCACGCTTCTCGTACAGCCCGTTCACCAGGTTCTTGATCTCGTCTTTGGTGAACGGGCCCGGGAACGCGTCCTGCGCCGCCGTCTCCAAGCGGGTGGCCAAGTCCCGGCCTCGAATGTTCACGCTGACGTTCTGCGTCATCAACAGCAGGGCGGCACGGACGAGTGGGGCGTTCAGGCGAGAGAGGATCACGTCCCCACGCGTGTACGTCGCCGTGTCCGCAGCCAGGTGCTCGACGGTCCCCGCCCGTGCTTGGGGGGCCGCCTGGATGAAGGTGCTGGCGTTCCGAGCGAGGTGCACGTGGCTGACCGGGCAACGAAAGGAGACGCTCAACGGTAACTCCTGAGCGTCTAAGCGCTCGGCGAGGCGCCATAAGCCTTGCGGGTCTGCCCCAGCGTAGGTATAGATCGCCTGCTCGGGGTCTCCCACCGCAATCAGCCGACCAGCACGGCGGTCATGGCCGGCCAAGCCCAGCAGGTGGGTGACGAAGCGCTGCCGAAGGGGGGTGAGGTCTTGAGCCTCATCCACGAGGGCCACACCCAGCGTCCCTTCGGCATACCCCAGTTCCAGCGGGAGCCAGAGGAAATCCGTGAAGTCCGGCCCTCCTCCCGCTTGCCAGTCGTGCAGGCTGAGTCGCTTCATCCCATGCAGGACCCAGCGTAAGGTGCCCAGGTCTTGCTCCTGGGGCCATTCCGCCGCGAGGGCCAGGGCGACGAGATCATCCTCGTGAGCATCCCCGTCCAGCGCTTGCTCCCGGGCCGCATCCCACGCGCGCGCCGCCACCCGCACCACCCGGCGCTCCACCCGCTCGCCCGCATACAGCACCCCGGCCAGACGCAGACTCTTGTCCTCCTCCACGTCGAGGGCGGCCTGGCGCTCCCGGCACAGCACCCGCAGCCCGTACGCGTGCAGGGTGCTCGCTGACACCCGGGGCGGCAAGCGAGGCCCCACGTCCACCACCGCGTGCTTGTTGTACGCGAAGTACACCACGGGGCGTGTGGTGTCCAAGTGCCAGGCCGCTTCGGTAAGCGTCGTCGTCTTCCCGCTCCCAGCGGTCGCGCGCAAGACCAGGTGCCGTTCGGTGTCACGCACGGCCACCACGAAGGCCCGTTGCTGCGGCGTGAAGTGCTGCGGGAGAGGGCGTGGTTTGGACGTTCGAGCGCGGAGCTGACTCCCCCGCCAGGACACGTAACTCACAGAGGTGTCTTTCGGGGTGGGAGTGAGGGCATCGCAAGTCCTTTCACGGCGAGGGAGCCATCCAGCGGGTGGGCGCAGCAGTCTCCGCCCGAATCCAGGCCCTCACTGTGAAGCAGCACCAGCAGCAGATGCAAGCCAACCCGTCCAGCAGGACGAGGTGGAGCCTCTGTGGCTCGACACGCCGCGGTTCTGGCTCAACGGCACTTGCTCGCCCAAGGACGTCTCGGGCGCCGCCGCGCAGCTCCTCTCGGACTCCAACCCTTCACCTGTGCGCTCCCAGGGCTGAGCAAGCCTTCACACGCCCTTCCCGATTTCGCCCGGCGCACTGGGCCCCCGGCGGACCAGCGTCATGACGCTGATCCCCAGCAACCGCACCCCCCGTCCGGCCAAGAGGTCCGGAGTCAGCAATCGCTTGGCTGCCTCGGCCAGGTCGTCCGCACCCTCCAGGGGCTGGGCCCAGGTCCGGCGGCGAGTCACGGGCGTCCAGTCCTCATACCGCAGCTTCAGCACCACCGTCCGGCCCACATACCCGCGCTTCGCGAGCCGGGCCGCCACCTCGGCCGCCACCCCCGGCACCTCCCCGAGCAGCGCCTCCCGCGTCGTGAGGTCTGAATCGAAGGTCCGCTCCACCCCGATGGACCGCGCCTCACGGTGCGCTTCCACCGGCCGCTCGTCTATCCCGCGCGCCAGCTCGGACAGCCGGAGAGCCAACTTGCCCGCCCCCAGAATCGCTTGCAGTTCGGCCAGCGACCGCGCACGTAGCTCTGCGCCGGTCTGAATGCCGCGTGCCTGGAGCTTGCCCGCGATGACCGGGCCGACCCCGTAAAAGTCCTCGATAGGCAGGGCGGCCAAGAGCGCGTCCACCGCCTCGGGAAGGATTACGGTCAGGCCGTCCGGCTTGTGTCGCCCGCTCGCGAGCTTGGCGAGGAATTTGTTCACCGAGACCCCCGCCGAGGAGGTCAAGCGCGTCTCCGTCAAGATGTCGGTCTTGATCGCCCGGGCGAGGCGTTCCGCGTCAGCGAGCGTTCGTCCCGCCTGGGTCACGTCGAGGTACGCCTCGTCGAGAGCGAGCGGTTCCACCACGTCGGTGTACCGGGCGAAAATCTCCTGGAGGTGGGCCGACACGGCGCGGTAGACCTCCATCCGCTGGGGGATCAGCACGAGGTCGGGGCAGCGTTGCACGGCAAAGTGGACGGGCATCGCGCTCCTGACCCCGAAACGCCGGGCGACATAGTTCGCCGTCATCACCGCCCCCTTGCGGGCGGTAGCGATGACGGCGACAGGCTGCTCGGCCAGGTCCGGGCGGTCGCGCACCTCGATGGCGGCGTAGAAGGCATCCATGTCCACATGCACGATCAGGCGGGTCAGGGCGCCGTGTTCCTCTCCAGGAGGCACCACGCCACCTCCCCGCGCCCAGCCTCCCGCAGCGCCGCGTTCGCTTGGCTGAAGGGCCGACGCCCCAGGAAGCGCGCCGCACTCAGCGGGCTGGGGTGCCCCGCCTCCAACACGACGTGGTGGGAGGCGGTGATGAGTCGGGCCTTGCGACGGGCGTGCGCCCCCCACAACAGGAAGACCACCCGCTCAGGCTGCGCGTTCACCGCCCGGATCACCGCGTCCGTGAACGCCTCCCACCCCCGGTTCGCGTGGCTGCCCGGCTCCCCCTGCCGCACCGTGAGCACCGCGTTCAGCAGCAACACCCCCTGCCGTGCCCACGCCCGCAGGTCCCCGTGGCGGGGAAGGGGGCACCCCAGATCGTCTGCGAGTTCCCGGTGGATATTCGCCAGGCTGGGCGGCACCCGCATCCCGGCCCGCACGCTGAAGGCCAGGCCCTGTGCCTGTCCGGGGCCGTGATACGGGTCCTGTCCCAGGATCACCACCCGCACGTCCTGGAGGGGCGTGAGGTGCAGCGCCGCGAAGACCTCCGGCTCGGGCGGGTAGACCGGGCCCCGCTCGCGCTCAGAGGCGACCAAGGCCCAGAGGTCGCGGAAGGCCGCTCGCGCCATCACCGGGCCCAGGGCCGCCTGCCAGTCCGCCGGGAGACGCGGCAGGGTCACCGGTGGCACCTCGGGAACCAGCATGTCGAAGAGCAGGGGTTGCCCAGGGGAGAGGATCGGGCGCAGAGGGGAGGGCGCTGGGCGGGTCGCGACCGTTGTCCGCTGCCCCCTTCGGCTCGGGGCCATCCGCCCTTCCGCCCGGAGCTGGGCCTTCTTGCGGCTCCCGTGCCGCTCGTAGACCTGCCGCGCCACCTCGCGCCCGGGGTCCTTCACCTGGGCCTCCCGGTGACGCTCCCTCGCCGCCCGCACCGCCTCGCGGTCGTCCACGATGGGCTGTGGGTAGCTCTCCCCCACCCGGAAGCCCACCTCGGCCTGCACGAGCGGCGGGGTCAGGTGGGGCTCATGCACGTACGCCGGGGGCAGGACCCGCAGCTCCGGGAGCCAGGTCCGCAGGAAGACGCCCTCCGGGTCCTGGTCGCGCGCCTGCTTGGTCGGGTTGTAGATGCGCAGCGTGTTGATGCCGACCATCCCCGCCTGCATTTGCACCTGCGACCAGTGGATGCCCGGCTCGTTGTCCAGCCAGTGCCGCGCGAGGTGCAACCCCACCGCCCGCCAGGGCAGCCAGAGTTGCTCGGTGGCGAAACTCACCAGCAGCGCGCGCATCCGGAAGGGCAGCCACCCGGTCGAGAGCAGCATCCGCATGCAGGCGTCCACCATCGGGAAGCCGGTGTGCCCGCTCGCCCAGGCGTCGAACGTGATCCTGGCCTGCTCGTCCAACTCCTGTGGGCGCAGGTCGGCGAGGGTGGGGTTCAGGCCGCGGAACTCCATCTCGGGCTCGCTCTCCAGGCGCTGCATGAAGTGGCAGTGCCAGTGCAGGCGACTCTCGAAGGAACGCAGCGAGCGGACCCAGCGCGGGTCGGCCTCGGGGTCGCCCGCCACGGCGGCGAGGCGCTGGCGGGTGGCGTGGACCACCGTGCGCAGGCTGAGGGTGCCGAAAACGAGGTGAACGCTCAGCCGCGAGCAGGCGTGCTCGGCGGTCAGGGGACTCGACATCTCGCGGGTGTAGTTCACCCCGCGCTCGTTGAGGAAGCTGTGCAGGGTGGCGTGCGCGAGGCGTTCGCCGAAGGTGCCCGGCGGCCAGGGCAGCACCTTGTCATTCTTGGGGAGCCCCAGGTCCCGGTGGGTAAGCAACTTCCCCGGAGGAAGGTGGCCAGGACCGCGCAGCCGTTCGGGAGCCGGTCTCGGTGAGGTGCCCAGGCGGGCTTCCCACTCCTCGGCCCAGGAGTCGCGGGAGCGGAGCCTGCGCACGACGCCGTTCTGAGGCGGCTCGTAGAAGGGGAGGCCTCGCCCCTTTGTCCAGGCCCGGACCCGCCGATCGCGCTGATAGCTCACCCAGTTCCCGGTCTCCTGATGGGCCCAGAGAGCGGAGAAGGGCGCCTCCTGCCGCAGGGCCTCCAACACCTCCACTGCCTCCCCGTGACGCATCAGCAGCGGGATACCCAACTCGCCCAGCCGCTCCCGCAACTCGGCGAGGGCGTCGTTGAGGACGCTGAGGTGGGCGGGGTGGAACTCGGGGTGGCGGTACTGCTCGGGCTCGTACACGTACAGGGCCAGGACCTCGCCGCACTCGGCGGCCCCGAGCAACGCGGCGTGATCCTGAACCCGCAGATCGCGCTTGAACCAGACGAGATGAGGCACCGGCTGAGTATCTCGGGCCACCACGAGACACACCGTAGGAAACTTGGGACTCAGGTCCGAGGTCAAGGCTCGGCGGAACCCCAGGAGCCGCCCCTGGGTAGGCTCGTGAGCGGCCAGTCCCGGAGGGAACCGTCTTCCTGTTCCACGCGGGCGAGGTGGCCTTCGAGAGCGTCCACGGTCAGGCAGCCGATGAGCACCCGCTCAGGCGGTTCCGAGGTCATGCTCGCACCGTCGCGCAGGGAGGTGCGCCGCGTGGGCTCACTTCCCCCAGAAAGAGCAAGGGTTCTCAGCTTCATGGCTTGGGCAACAGCCCTGACAGGGCGACCGCCTGCTCGTCGTCGCGTCGCTTGACCACCGGCTGCACCTCGTGGAGTTCAACTCCTTGTGCCAGCCGAACCTCTCGTGTTCTGCCGTTCGGTGAACCCCTCAGCACCCCTGAGAACACGTCCGAGGCCCCTTCCTGGCCCTGCTATGAGGACGCATGAAAAACGTCGTTCAGCACAAGGAGAATTTCGACAGTATTTCGCTGGTGTAGAAACGTCTTTTCTTGATTATGTTCTGGACGTAGAATAGAGGCAGCTTCTCAAGGAGGTGCGTCATGTGCAACCGCGCGGAAGACCAGTTCGCCTCACCCGCCCGCCAGGATCTGCAACGCTTGTTCGGTGACATCTTCACCTGGCCCGAGCCGCGGGAGCGGATCAACCCCACGGACCCGCTCCTGGCGGTTCGGTTGCAGGGCGACGGCTACGCCGCCGTACAGCTCCGCTGGGGGCTCATCCCCCCAGGGAAGAGCCCTGAGGACCTGAAGCGCCTCACGACGACCAACGCCCGCGTGGAAACCCTGAGTGAGAAACCGACCTTCCGGGGTGCGTTCCTGGAAGGTCGGCGGTGCGTGGTGCCGTTGAGCGCGTTCTTCGAGCCGGACGCCACGCACTCGCCGAAACGGGGGGAGCGCAAGCGCTGGCACCGCGTGTATCGCCCGGACCACCGACCCCTCCTCGCTGCCGGGCTCTGGGAAGTCACCGTCACGCCGGACGGCCCGCTCGAGAGCGTCACCGTCGTGACCCGCGATCCAGTGCCGGGCCTGGATGTGCATGACCGCATGCCGGCCCTGCTGTTGTCTCAGGACCTCGACGCCTGGCTGCACGGCACGCCGCAGGAGGCCCTGGAGGCCGCGATGACCAGTTGGCCTTCCGGACTGCTCGTGCAGACCACGGCGTAACGTTGTGCCTGGGCTTGACCCCGAAGCGTTGACCCAGCGGCTTCAGCCGTTCAGGCCGGGCTTCCACACCCGGATCAGGCGCGTTCTTGCGTGGGGCACAGGCGGGAGCAGGGGTGCATTTGCTGGATCGCGTGCTCCCTCCCAGAACGGTGGCCGCGACGGCTAGACCGACTCCTGGGAGAGGCGAGGTCAGCTTTCTTCACCTCCCTGGGTGTTCCAGAACGAAAAACGTCGGCACTCGTCTTCTAAGCTCGGGCACCCGGGGGCGCCGTGGTGGCCCGCACGAGGAGGTGTGGCTGAAAGACATGATGCGACGCGCCCAGCCGCTGCCCCTGGATACGGCGCATCAGCTCCTCCAGGCTTTTGCGCCCGAGCTGGGCGAAGTTCTGCTGAACCGTGGTGAGCGGCGGCTGGTAGAAGGCGGACTCGGGCGTCCCGTCGAACCCCACGACCGAGACATCCTCCGGGACCCGCAGACCCATTCGCGCGAGGGCGGACAGCACACCCAGCGCCATCTGGTCGTTCCCGGCAAAGACCGCGGTAAAGGCGGTGTCGGCCCCGCGCGCCTCCTCCACGGCCCGGAAGCCGCTCTGCGCGCTCCAGTCCCCGGTCAGCCTGGGCAGTTCGGGCAGGCCGTGGGCGGCCAAGACGTGGCGGTACCCACGGTGGCGCAGGTCCGCGTCGTTCCACTCCACGGGACCGCCGATATGGAGAATCCGGCGGTGGCCCAGGTGGACGAGGTGTTCGGTGGCGAGGCGCCCACCCTCGAACTGATCGACGCTGACGCTGGGACCCTCCACCTCCGTGGTGGCGTCGATCATGATGAAGGGGACGCTCGCGCTGATCACCGGCACGATCTCATGCGCGTCGTACGGGGTCAGCAGCACCAGCCCGTCCACCCCGAACTGCTGTAAGCGGGCCACGGCCTGCACCATCTCCGCCGCCTCGAAGCGGCGAAGCGTGGTGAGCATACTGTCGTACCCGGAGAGGCGGGCCGACTGCTCGACGTGCTGGACGATCTGAGCCGGGCCGTACTGGTCGGTCGCGGAGGCGACGATGCCGATGAGGTGCGACCGGCGGGTGACCAGCCCCTTGGCGATCAGGCTGGGCCGGTAGTTGAGGTCCTCGATGGCGCCCAGCACCCGCTGGCGGGTCGCCGGGGCCACGCTGGGGTGGTGGTTGATCACCCGCGAGACGGTCTGATAGGACACGCCCGCCCGCTGGGCGACGTCGTGGATCGTGGCGTTGCGCGTGGACGGAGCTACCTTCGACATGGGAATCTCTCCGTCCTCACCCTGGAGGGCCGGAAACGCCCAGGCCGGGTCCAGGGAGGCCGAGCTTCGTTTGAAAGGGCTGTTCATGCATGGGAAGTCGTCCTCGGCAGTCGGCGCGAATCATTTCATGACGGAGGCGCCTGTGCAGGAGGCTCCGTCTGAATCCAGCGTTCAGAAAAAGGGCGTGGGGAGGTGATGGCCCTCCGAAACGGGGCGGGACGGGAGGCCAGCCGCGCGCCCCGTCCCGCCCCGCTGCGGGCCTCCGCCTCCCGCTAGCCCTTGAGGCCCGCCGTCGCCATCACGCCCTCGGTCACCCGGCGCTGAAAGATCAGGTAGGCGATCATGGTGGGGAGGGCCGCCGTCATCGCCGTCGCCATCGTCTTGGCGTAGGCCACCCCGTAGGCTGACTGCACCTGGGTGATGCCAACTGGAATGGTGAGCTTGGGCGGGTCATTCAGGACGATAAAGGGCCACAGGAAGTTATTCCAGGCCGCAATGAAGGTCACGATGGCGAGCGCCACGGTGATGCTCCAGTTCAGGGGCAAGAAGATGCTGAACAGCACCCGCCATTCGCCCGCCCCGTCGATGCGCGCGGCGTCGCCGAGTTCGTGGGGAATCTGGTCGAAGAACTGCTTATAGATCACCACGGCGATGGGCGCGGCGAGCTGCGGGAGGATCAACCCGGCGAAGTTGTTCACCAGGCCCAGATTGTTGATCAGGATGAAGAGCGGAATCAGGCTCGCCTGGAAGGGCAGCATGAAACCCACCAGCACTAGCCAGTACAGCCACTGCCGCCCCCGGAAGTCGATCTGCGACAGCGCGTACGCGCACAGCAGCGAGAGCAGCAGCACGAGCACCGTGATCGCCAGCGAGGTCAGGATGCTGTTCGCGTACCAGCGCACCAGCGGGCTGTTCTGAAGGATGTAGGTGTAGTTGCTCAGGTCGAGAGTCTGTGGCCAGAAGGTCGGCGGCGTGACGATGGTCTCCTCGTCGGGTTTGATGGACGTCACCGCCGCCCAGTACACCGGGAAGACCCACAGGGCCGCGAGCAGGACGGTGAGGGCCGTGACTACCCCGCCCCACAGCCGGGCGAGCCGGACGGAGGGGGAAACGGTGCGGCGGGCCGTTCTTGGAGCAGAGGCGACGGTCATGCGCGTTCTCCCCGGTTGAGTACCCGCGACTGGAGCAGCGAGGCGGCGAGGATGACCACCATCAGCACCACGCCGATGGTCGAGGCGTAGCCTCCGTGCTGCTGCTGGAAGCCCTCGCGGTAGGAATACAGCAGCAGCACGAGCGTGCGGTCAAAGGGGCCGCCCGCCGTGAGCAGGTAGACCTGATCGAAGATTTTAAACTGGGCGATCAGTTGCAGTAGCAACACCAGGCTCGTCACCGGCCAGAGGTTCGGCCAGGTGATCGACCAGAAGAGCCGGGGGCCGGATGCCCCGTCGAGCGCGGCGGCCTCGTAGATCTCGGGCGAGATGTTCTGGAGTCCGGCGATGAAGAGCAGGATGTTGAAGCCCACCGTCCACCAGATCGTCACGAAGGCGACGGCGGGCATCGCCCACACCGGGTCCTGAAACCAGGCGACGCTGCTTCCGGTCAGGGTGTTCACGATGCCGAAGTTCGAGTCGAGCAGCCAGTTCCAGATGTTCGTGACCACGCTGACGGGCAGCACGTACGGCAGGAAGAAGCAGGCGAGGACCAGCCCTTTGAGTCTCTTCAACCGCGTGACCAGCAGCGCCAGCACCAGCCCCACGATGGTGTTCGGAATCACCGTCAGCAGGATGAAGTACAGCGTGTTGAGCAGGGCCGTCCAGAAGGTCGGCTCGCGCAGGAGCCGGGTGTAGTTGCCCAGCCCGATGTACTGCCCCTGCCCGGTGAGATCGGCGTTCGTGAGGCTGAGTTGCAGGACCCGGAAGGTGGGGAAGATCAGGAACACCAGGTAGATGATGACGAAGGGCGCGACCATCAGCAGGGCGGTGATCCAGCGGCGGCGCAGGTGGCCCCGCTTCTCCCGGCTGACGAGCGTGGCCCCCTGGGAGGCGGTGTCGAGCATGAGGCCTCAGGTCTCCTTTCCCGGATGAGCGGCCCGAAGGGGGAGGGCCAAAGGGGAGGGGAGGCCGTCTCGCCTCCCCCTCACCCGCTTACCTGCCGAGGTTTTGCAGGGCGGTCTTGAACTTGCTCATCCCCTGATCCACCGTGAGCTGGCCGAGCAGCACGGGCGTGAAGTTGTTGCCCACCGCGTCGTAGATCGGGCCGCCCACACCGAAGATGGGCAGGGTGGGCTCCAGGGTCGCGTTCTTCGCGGACGCGGCGCTGTACTGCACGTTGGGCTGGAGCGCCTTGTAGGCCGCGCTGTTCTGGGTGGGCACGTACGACGGGATATGACCGCCGCCCGCCCAGCCCACGCCGCCCTGCTTTTGCACGTAGGCGGCGAAGGTCATCACGGCCCTGAGTTTCTCGGGGCTGATCTGGCTCTTGGTGTTCGCCGGGATCGCCAGCATGTGCGAGTCGGCCCAGGTCCGGTTGTTGGCGTAGAGCTTCGGGAAGCTCACCACCCCGTAGTCGAACTTCAGGCTGCCCTTGGCCTTCGCGTCCACCATCGTGGGCACTTCCCAGTTACCGTTCATCATGATGGCGGTGCGCCCCGCCGTGAACAGCGCCACGTTGGCCGGGTACTGGGTGTTCTTGGGGATTAGGCCCTCTCCCGCCCAGTCCGCCATCACCTGGAGGGCGGCCTTGCCCTTGGTGTCGAGGTCCGTCAGGTCGAGCTTGCCGTTCCGTACCAGCGTGCCGCCCTGTTGCAGGAACAGGGTGTACCACAGCCGCCAGACGTTGGCGGGGTCCTGGTTGGTGCTCAGGCCCAGGGGCGTCACGCCGGTCTTGGCCTTGATCTGGCGCAGCACGTTCGTCATGCCCGCGACGGTGTTCGCGCCGGTGATCTGGCCGTTCGCGCCCAGCACGCCCGCCTTTTTCAGGAGGTCCCTGTTGACGTACAGGACGACGGTGTGGGTGTCGAGCGGCAGGGCGTACCAGCTCGCCTGCCCGGCCTGCGCCCTGGCGTCGCCCACCATCGTGTTCACGAGGTTGGTCTGGAAGTCGGTGGGGTTGAGACCCGCCCCGGTCAGCTCGGCGGGCGTGATCGCGCGCAGGTCTTTCTTCTGCAACCCGGCGGGCAGCGCCGACAGGTGGTAGGTCATCACGTCGGGCGTCTGCCCCGAGACGACGGCGGTGTGCACCTTGGTGTAGAAGGGGTTGCCCCACGTCTGGGTGGTCCGCTGCACCACGATGTCCTTTTGGGACGCGTTGAACTCGTCCACGATCTGCTTCATGCGGATGCCGTCGCCCCCGCCGAAGAAGTCCCAGAAGACGATCCGTGTCTGCGCCTGGGCGGCGGAAGCGAGGGCGGCAGACACCGAGAGGCCGAGGGCGATCATCCGGATTGGGCGCATACATTCCTCCATGAGGCGAAGTGGACGGGCAGGGATGGGGGTGCGGCGGGTGGCCGGCAGGAGGCACAGGAGCCGTCCTGGGTGGAAAAACCGGGATAAGAGGCAGGGAGCCTGAAACCAAACCACGAGGGGAGCCGTCAGAGCGCTGAATTGTCTGTATGTGAACGGTCACATCCTAAACGTTTGGTGAAACGCTGTCAAGCGGTTGTAGGAATCCTCTCAGTTCGCGGCGTGGCGGGTCAGAAGGGCCGTGAAGGAAAGGGGCGGCAACTCCAGCGTGAGGGCGCGGCCTTCCAGACGGGGAGGGGTGAGTTCGTAGGGCACCACGTTCTCGGGCTGCTCGAAGGAGTTGGCGGCGAAGGGGTCCTCGCCGTGCATCTGCCACGCGCGGGTGACAGTCTGCGGGGCCTCGTCCTCCCAGCAGAGTCTCGTGACGAGGGAATGGGTCTGCGAGCGGTTGACGAGGAAGACGGCGCCTTGCCCGGTGGCCGGGTCGAAGCTGGCGGAGGCGTCGAGCTGGGGGACTGGGCCGTGGCGCTTCGTTTCCTTGAGGGGCGCCTTGACGAGGGCGTCCAGGGCAAACCCGCTCGCGTGGTTGCTGAAGAGCGTCAGGGGGTAGAAGATCGTCTGCTTGAACATCCCGTCTTTGTTCGTCATGATCGGCGCGATCACGTTCACGATCTGGGCGATGCAGGCGATCTTCACGATGTCGGCCTTCCGGAGGAAGGTGTTCAGCCACGTCGCCACGACGAGGGCGTCCTCGAGGTTGTACTCCTCCTCCAGGATGTGCGGCGCCTCGCTCCACCCGCCGTCGCCGCCCTTGGCGCGGTACCAGACGTTCCACTCGTCCCAGCAGAGGTGGACGTCCTTTTTCGAGCGCCGCTTCGCCTTCGCCACGCGGATGGCGGCGGCGAGGGTGTCGGCGTGTTCCTCGAAATGGACGCTGCTCGCCAGGTAGGAGTCGGTGTCGACCGGCAGACGCTCGGTGTTGGAGACCGTCGGGTACGGGTTGGCCGCGTAGTGGTGCATCGAGAAGTAGTCGATGTGGTCGTAGGCGTGGCCGAGCACCGTCACGTCCCAGTCGGGGTAATTGGGCATGGCGGTGGCGGACGACCCGCAGGCGATGGTCTGGATGCCAGGGTCCATCCAGCGCATCAGCTTGGCGGCCTGGACCGCCTTTTCCGCGTAGGTCGCCGCGTCCATCTGGCCGATCTGCCAGGGGCCGTCCATCTCGTTGCCCAGGCACCAGTATTTGACGTTCCAGGGCTCGGGGTGGCCGTTTTTCGCGCGCAGGTCGCTGTAGAGCGTGCCGGTCGGCAGGTTCATATACTCCACGAGGTCGGCGGCCTCCTGAATGGTGCCCGTCCCCAGGTTCACCGCCCACATGGGCTGGGTGCCGATCTCCTGCGCGAAGTCCATGAACTCGTGCGGTCCGAACTGGTTCGTCTCGACCGAGCGCCAGGCCAGGGCGCGGCGGCGTGGACGGTCTGCGCGCGGGCCGATGCCGTCCGTCCAGCGGTAGCCGGAGACGAAGTTGCCGCCGGGGTAACGCATGATGCGGTAGTTCGTCTCCCGCAGCGCGGCCACCACGTCCTGCCGGATGCCCTTCTCGTCGGCCAGGGGTGAGCCGGGGTCGTAGATGCCCTCGTAGATGCAGCGGCCCATATGCTCGGCGAAGCCGCCGAAGATCAGGGGAGAGATCTCGGAGATGACGCGCTGGGTGTTGAGGGAGACGGTCGCGTGCTTCTGGTCCACGGCGGAGGCGTCCTTTCGGGAGCAAAGGGGCGGAAAGCCCGCCCACACGTGTGCGGCGGAACCTCTCGCCCGGGGCGAGCGTTGACAGGCTGACCCCCCCAGCATACGATGTGATCGTTCACAGTCAAGCCCAGGCAGCGTCCGCCTCTCTGCCCCAGTCCTGCGGACGTTGACGCGAGGGTCTGGAAAGGCGGACCCCCGGAGGTTCCCCTTGTCGTCTTCCGCACCCTTTTTCGGAGGTTTGTATGGTTGAGCGTTACGCGGTCGGCGTGGACTTCGGCAGCGAGTCGGGCCGCGCCGTGGTCGTCCGGGTGTCCGACGGCGCCGTGCTGGGGGAGGGCGTCACGCCCTACGCCCACGTCGTGATGGACCGCACCCTGCCCACCGGCGAGAAGTTGGGCAAGGAATGGGCCCTGCAACACCCGCAGGACTACCTGGACGTGTTTCGGCAGGCCGTCCCCCAGGCACTCGCCGCTTCCGGCGTGTCCCCGGATGACGTCGTTGGGGTGGGCATCGACTTCACCGCCTGCACGCCGATGCCCACGCTGGCCGACGGCACGCCGCTGTGCTTCGTGCCCGAGTACGAACGCCGCCCGCACGCCTGGGTCAAGCTGTGGAAGCACCACGCCGCGCAGCCGCAGGCCGACCGGATCAACGCGCTCGCCGGGCAGCGCGGCGAGTTCTGGCTGCCCCGCTACGGCGGCAAGCAGTCCTCGGAGTGGTTCTTCGCCAAGGCTTTACAGATTCTGGAGGAGGACCCGGAAGTCTACGCGGCGAGCGAGCGCTTGATCGAGGCCGCCGACTGGGTGGTGTGGCAACTGACGGGGGTGGAAACCCGCAACGCCTGCACGGCGGGCTACAAGGCGATCCACCAGGACGGGCGTTTCCCGGATCAGAGCTATTTCGCGGGATTGAACCCGGACTTCGCCGACGTGGTACAGACGCGGATGAAGGAAGACCTCGCGCCGCTGGGCGGGAAGGCCGGGGGACTCACCGCGCGGGCCGCCGCGTGGACGGGCCTCAAGCCGGGCACCGCCGTCGCCGTCGCCAACGTCGACGCACACGTGACGCTGCCCGCCGCCGGGGTGACGGAGCCGGGGCGGCTGGTGGCGATCATGGGGACCTCGACCTGCCACGTCCTCCTCGGCGACCAACTCCGCGAGGTGCCGGGCATGTGCGGCGTGGTGCCGGACGGGGTGGTGCCGGGCCTGTACGGCTACGAGGCGGGACAGAGCGGGGTGGGGGACATCTTCGCCTGGTTCGTGAAGAACGGTGTTCCGCCCGAGTATCACGAGCAGGCGAGGCGGGAGGGGATCGGCCTCCACACCTTCTTGGAGCGGGAAGCATCCACCCAGGCTCCCGGCGAGCACGGTCTCGTCGCCCTCGACTGGATCAACGGCAACCGCAGCGTGCTCGTGGACGCCAACCTCAGCGGCATGATCCTGGGCCTGACGCTGGGCACCCGGGCGCCGGACCTCTACCGGGCGCTCATCGAGGCGACGGCGTACGGCACGCGGGTGATCGTCGAGAACTTCGAGGCGAGCGGCGTGCCTGTGAACGAGGTCGTCGTCTCAGGCGGACTCAAGCGCAACCGGATGCTGATGCAGATTTACGCCGACGTGACGGGCCGCCCGCTGAGCGTCCTCGACGTGGAGCAGGGCCCGGCGGTGGGAAGCGCAATGCACGCGGCGGTTGCGGCAGGCGAGTACCCCGACATCTTCGCCGCCGCCAAATGTATGGGGAAGGTGCGGCGGGAAGCGTTCGTGCCGGACGCGGGGAACCAGCGGACCTACGACAAGCTCTACGGCGAATACGTCACCCTGCACGACTACTTCGGGCGGGGAGCGAACGAGGTCATGCACCGCCTCAAGGCGATGAGGAGGGCGGACTGATGTACGAGGACCTGAGAGCGGACCTCACCCGGCTGCACCTGGAGCTGCCGAAGAACGGCCTGGTGACCTGGACGAGCGGCAACATGAGCGCGCGGGCCGGGGAACACATGGTGATCAAGCCCAGCGGCGTCACTTTCGAGGACCTGACGCCGGAAAGCATGGTGCTCACCGATCTGGACGCGAACGTGGTGGAGGGCCAGTTCAGCCCCTCTTCCGATACCGCTACGCACGCTTACATCTACCGACACCTGCCCGACGTAGGCGGCATCGTCCACACCCACAGCCCCTACGCGACCGCCTGGGCCGCCAACGCACGCGAGATTCCCTGCATCCTGACCGCGATGGCTGACGAGTTCGGTGGGCCGATCCCCTGCGGGCGTTTTGCCTTAATCGGCGGCGAGGAGATCGGCGCGGAGGTCGTGCGGGTGCTGCGGGGGCACCGCTCGCCCGCGATCATCCTGCAAAACCACGGGGTCTTCACGGTCGGGCCTACCCCCAAGGCCGCCCTCAAGGCCGCCGTGATGTGCGAGGACGTGGCGAGAACGGCCTTCCTTGCCTCCCAACTGGGTGGGGTGCAGCCCATCGCCCAGGAACACATCGACCGGCTCTACGACCGCTACCAGGGCGTGTACGGGCAGAGGTCCAGCACGCCTGTGAGCGGGAAAGGAACAGCATGACGACCCTCACCCAGACCGTCCCCCAGGCCCAGGCTCCCGTCCACCTCGCCCCGGCGGAGGTGTGGTTCGTCTGCGGCTCGCAGCATCTCTACGGCCCAGAAGCTCTCGAGCAGGTCGCCGCCCATGCCCGGGTCGTGGGGGAGGCCCTCAACGGTAGCCCCTCCATCCCCCTTGAAGTCGTCACCAAGGGGGTGCTGACCACCGCCGAGGAGATTCGCCGCCTGTGCCGGGAGGCCGACAGCGACCCCAGATGCGCCGGGCTGGTTTTGTGGATGCACACCTTCTCGCCGTCGAAGATGTGGACCGGGGGGCTGAGCACGCTCAGAAAGCCCTTCGCGCACCTGCACACCCAGTTCGACCGGGAACTGCCCTGGGCCGACATCGACATGGACTACATGAACCTCAACCAGTCGGCACACGGCGACCGGGAGGCGGGCTTCCTGCATACCCGACTGCGGCTGGAGCGCAAGGTCGTCGTGGGCCACTGGTCCGACCCCGAGGTGCATGAGCGGCTGGGCACGTGGGCGCGGGCGGCGTGGGCGTGGCACGACCTCCAGGGGGCCAAGTTCGCCCGCTTCGGCGACAACATGCGCGAGGTGGCGGTGACCGAGGGGGACAAGGTGAGCGCGGAGGTGCGCTTCGGCTTCTCGGTGAACGCCTACCCGGTGGGCGACCTCGCCGAGCGGGTGAACGCAGCGACCGAGGCGCAGGTAGACGCCCTAATTCAGACCTACCTTCAGGAATACGAGGTCACGCCCGAGTTGCGGCCCGGTGGTGAGCGTCACGCCTCCTTGCGGGACGGGGCCCGGATCGAACTCGGCCTGCGCTCCTTCCTGGAGGAGGGGGGCTTCAAGGGCTTCACCGACAACTTCCAGGACCTGCACGGCCTGAAGCAGCTTCCCGGCCTCGCCACCCAGCGGCTGATGGCGGACGGGTACGGCTTCGGTGGCGAGGGCGACTGGAAGACGGCGGCTCTCGTGCGCACGATGAAGGTGATGGCGCAGGGTCTCCCGGGCGGCACCTCCTTCATGGAGGACTACACCTACCACCTCGAACCCGGGAACCATCAGGTGTTGGGCGCGCATATGCTGGAGGTCTGCCCCACCATCGCGGCGGGCCAGCCCCGGCTGGAGGTGCATCCCCTGGGCATCGGCGGCAAGGAGGACCCGGTGCGGCTGGTATTCGACTCGCAGCAGGGGCGGGCGATCAACGTCTCGCTGGTCGATCTGGGCAACCGCTTCCGCTTCATCGTGAACGAGGTGGAGGCGGTCGACCACCCGGAGTTGCCGAACCTGCCGGTGGCCCGCGCGGTGTGGGAATGCCAGCCCGACTTCAAGACGGCGTGCGCGGCGTGGATTCACGCGGGTGGGGCGCACCACACCGGGTACAGCTATGCCGTCACCACCGAGATGATCGAGGACTTCGCGGCCATCGCGGGTGTGGAACTGGCGGTGATCGACGCCGGGACGCGGCTGCGCGAGTTCCAGCAGGGATTACGCCTGAATGACCTGTACTACGTCCTCGCCCAGGGCCTGCGGGCATGAGGAAGAGGTCGGGGGTGAGCCGGTTCACCCCTCTCCTCCCCCTCGCGTTGGGCTCGCTCGCGCTGGGGGGAGGCGGGCGCCCCACCCAGCCTATCTTGAAAGGTGACCTGCAAATTCACGACCCCACGCTGCTGAAAGTTGGAACCACCTACGTCGCCCTCGGCACCGGCTACGAGAATGTGGGCGGCGGGACGCTGCGGATCAAGACCTCACCTGACGGCGTGACGTGGACGGACGCGGGGACGCTGGGGGAGACGCAACCGGCGTGGGTGGAGGGGCAGCTCGGAACCGCACCACCTAACCTCTGGGCGCCGCACCTCTTTACCCGCAACGGGACGATCTACCTCTATTACGCCGCCTCTTTCTTCGGGAAGAACACGAGCGCCATCGGGCTGATGACGAACAGAACCCTCGACCCCAGGAACCCGGGCAGGGGTTGGGAGAATCAGGGCATCGTCGTCACCAGCGAGGAGGGGGACAACTTTAATGCCATCGACGCGGCCCGCATCGACACACCGGACGGGCGAGCGTGGCTGGCCTTCGGGTCTTTTTGGGACGGGATCAAGATGCGGGAACTCGATCCCACGAGCGGCAAATTGAAGACCGACAACCCGCAGCTCTACAGCCTCGCCTCACGCGGCGGCGGAGCCATCGAGGCGCCTTCGATCCTGCGACGTGACGGTTACTACTATCTCTTCGTGTCGTTCGACCGCTGCTGCGCGGGGTTGGAGAGCACCTACCGCATCATGGTGGGCCGCTCGAAGAACGTGACCGGGCCGTACGTGGACGAGGAGGGCGTGCCCATGCTGCAAGGGGGAGGCAGCCAGCTTCAGGCCACCTCGGGCCGTTTCATCGGGCCAGGCGGGCAGGAGGTCGTGCACGACGGCACGCGCGACCTGCTCGTCTACCACTACTACGACGGGGACCTGGGGGGCACACCTCAACTCCAGACCGCGCTCCCGCGCTGGGGGGCCGACGGCTGGCCCACCCTCGACCCCCTGCCTCAAGGAGGACGGCCATGAGCCACCCCGCCGCCATACTGACCGGCCCCGGCCAGTTCGCCCTGACCCAGCGTGACCTGACTCCGGCCCAAGCGGGCGAGGTCGTGGTGGAGATCCGCACTGTCGGTGTGTGCGGCTCCGATATCCACATGTTCGCGGACGGGCGCATCGGGAACATCGAGATCGCCGAACCCCTCGTGCTCGGCCACGAGTTCATGGGCGTGGTGGTGCAGGCGCCGGAGGGGACGCTGGGCGGCGACGCTAGGCCGCTGAAGGTCGGGGACCGGGTGGCCGTCGAGCCGCATGTCGCCTGCGGGCACTGCCGGGAGTGCCGGGAGGGGAATCCCAACCTTTGCACCCACCACACCTTCATGGGCGTGTTCCCGCGCGACGGGGCCCTCCAGAAGTACCTCACCGCGCCCGCCCACAACTGCTTCGTCCTGCCGGAGGGCGTGACGGACAACGGCGGGGCGCTGCTCGAACCCCTGGGAGTGGCCCTCCACGCCCTGCGGCTGGGACATGTGAACGTGGGAGACCGGGCCGCCGTCGTGGGCGCCGGACCCATCGGCCTGCTGCTCGTCCAGCTTCTCAAGCTCGCAGGCGTCACGGCTCTGCACGTCATCGAGCCGCTGGCCTGGCGCCGGGACTTCGCCACCCGCAGCGGCGCGACTTCCGTAGCCGCGTCCTTCGACCCTTCGGAGGACTCCCGCTACGACGTGGTGTTCGAGGCGGGGTGGGCGGACGACTCGGTGCAGACCTCGGCCCTCCTCGCGCGGCCCGGGGCGAAGGTCGTCCTCGTCGGGATTCCGGGGGACGACCGTTGCACGGTGCAGCACTCGCTGGCCCGGCGCAAGGGGCTGTCGCTGATCTTCTCGCGGCGGATGGCGCACACCTACCCGGAAGCCATCGCCCTGGTGGAACGCGGCATGGTGGACGTGGACGCCCTCATCAGCGACGTGTTCCCTCTGGAACAGGTACAGCGTGCCTTCGAGCGCCACTCGGGGTATGAGGACGGCGTGATCAAGGTGATGGTCCAGGTGGGGTAAGCCCCGCACCCGAGGTTTCGCATGACGGACACGGCAAACGACCGCCTGCGCTTCACGCCCCTGCCCCTTCAGGACGTCACGCTGAATGACCGCTTCTGGCGTCCGCGTCTGGAGGTCAACCAGACCACGACCCTGCCCTTCCTGTACGGGCAACTGGAGAAGGTAGGGGCGATACGGGCCCTCGACCTGCAACCCCGCCCGCTGATCATCCCCCGGCAACCCAGCGGCGTCACTCCCCAGATGTGGTGGGATTCGGACCTCGCCAAGTGGATCGAGACCGTCGCCTACACCCTCGCCACCCACCCTGACCCGGCCCTGGAGGCGCAGGTGGACGCGCTGGTGGGGAAGATCGCGGCGGCGCAGGGGCCCGACGGCTACCTCAACACCTTCTTCACCGCCATCGATCCTGCCGGGCGGCTGACCAATGAGCGTGACTGGCACGAGCTGTACAACGCCGGCCACCTGATCGAGGGCGCGGTCGCCTACACGCAGGCCACCGGGAAGACGACCTTCCTGGGCGTGATGGAGCGCTACACCCGCTTCCTGATGGGCGTGTACGGCGACGGCCCCGATCAGAAACGCGGTTACCCCGGCCATGAGGAGATTGAGCTGGCGCTGGTGAAGCTCTTCCGACTGACCGGCAGGCGCGAGTACCTGGAGTTTGCCCGCTTCCTCGTGGAGGAGCGCGGGCAGCAGCCGTACTTCTTCGACGAGGAGGCGCGGGCCCGCGGGGAGACGCCCGATCACGCCCTCCTCTCGCACGGCGACGCTCTTCCTTACGAGTACATGCAGGCCCATAAACCCGTGCGTGAGCAGGACAAGGTGGTCGGCCACGCCGTCCGCGCGATGTACCTCTACAGTGCGATGGCCGACCTCGCCGCAGAGCTGGGAGATGAATCGCTGCGCCACGCCTGCGAGCGGCTGTGGGAGGACCTCACGTCGCGGCGGCTGTACATCACGGGCGGGCTCGGCCCCTCCGCCCACAACGAAGGGATGACCACGGACTACGACCTGCCCAACGACACGGCCTACGCCGAAACGTGCGCCGCCGTGGGTCTGGTCTTCTGGGCGCAGCGGATGCTCAACCTCACCGGGGACGGTCAGTACGCCGACCTGATGGAGCGGGCGCTGTACAACAACGTGCTGAGCAGCGTGGCACAGGACGGGCGGCACTTCTTCTACGACAACCCGCTGGAGAGTCACGGCGACAAACACCGCTGGGAATGGCACATCTGCCCTTGCTGCCCACCCAACGTCTCGCGCCTGCTCGCCTCCCTGGGACACTACCTGTACGGCGTCAGCGGGGAGGGCATCGCCCTTCACCTGTACACGAGCGGGACCGCCCGATTCGAGGTCGGGGGCCAGCAGGTCACGCTCCACCAGCACAGCGAATACCCCTGGGATGGGAAGGTCACGTTGAGGTTTGACCTGGACCGGCCCCTCCGGTTCACCCTGTCGCTCCGTTTGCCCGGTTGGTGCCGTGAGTCCCAGCTTGCCGTCAACGGCGAGGCGGTGGACCTGTCGGGCGCTCGGGACGGCTACGTTCACCTCACCCGGGCGTGGAGCGGTCAGGACCAGGTGGATCTCACCCTCCCTATGCCCGTGGAGCGGGTGTACGCGCACCCGGACGTGCGGCAGGGCGCGGGGCTGGTCGCTCTGCAACGCGGTCCCATCGTGTACTGCGTGGAGGGCGCCGACGCGGATGTCCCACTGCACCGGCTCGCCCTGTCGCGCGAGGCAGCCCTGACGGCGACCTTCGAGCCGGACCTGTTGGGCGGCGCCACTGTCATTCGCGGGGAGGTCCGGGCCGAGGAGTCCGGCGACTGGCCGGGAACGCTGTACCGGACGGCTCCCCCTCGTCAAGCCACCGCCCCGCTGTGCGCCGTGCCCTACGCGCTGTGGGACCAGCGCGAACCTGGGGAGATGCGCGTGTGGTTGCGTGAAGAGGGAACAGAGCGCCGTCCCTCGTCCGCCCCTCATCCCGGGAGGAGCCCATGACCACAGCTCCCGCCCTGCAAGCTGCCGTCCGGCACGTTGACCCCGAGGCCCCATCGGCACCCCCTCCCCCCGAGTGTGCGGCCACTGATGCCCTGAACGGCAACGGCGGAACGACGGCAATGATGGGGTTGAAGCGGACGCATGACGAACACACCGTGATAGTCATCCGGGGGCGGCCGCTCGGCCTGATGGCTCGGGGTTTGGAGGACTGGGCTCATGGCTGCCGGGTGGAGCAGAAATGGTTGTTTCATGCGGGGGGCAGGGGTGCGTCTACGTGGCCGCGTGCCCCTGCCCGTCCAATGGCCGTCCTGGTCCCGGCTTCCCGGCGGCTGAGCCCCGTGCGTGGGCCACGTCTTCCGGCGGCCTCGGACTCTGGTGCCTCAGCCTGCGCCAGCACGGCCTCACCCGTCAACACGCCCGACGGCGGACCCCCGCCTCAGCCACAGACCTCCCAACTCGGACACGCCACACTCACGGCCTGATGAGCCAGCCGCGCCTCCTGCACGTCGGGGACCTCTACGCCCTGCGCCCTGACCTGAAGCCCCGCTGGCGCGTGGCGGCCATCCTCCACCGAGGCCGCTCCTACGATGACGTGCGGCTCGAACACCTCACCAATCCCACGCTCACCAGCCGAGCGCGCGTGTACCACCCGGGTCTGAATCCCACTGACCTCACCCTTCCCGTCCTCGTGCGCCTGCTGGACCGGGCGTACCGCGCTGACCAGGGAACATTCAGGACGTCACCCTTGAACGAGGCAGACCGCCAGCGCCTCGCGGACTATCTCGCCTGCCATGACCTCGTCCGGGAAGCCGCCTGGGAGGACTGGAACCGTGAACTCGGCGTGCGCGAGCAGGATGCCGCGCGGTACTGGCTCGACCTCACCCTCATGGACCCCGCCCCGGAAGACGCGGACCGGCGCTGATCAGGAGGGGGGCTCGGCCCCGCCGTCTGCCGAACCACCGTCAGCGCTCGGGAGAGTGCGAGCCGAGTCGTCAGGTGCCCAGTGCTTTGCGGCCGTCCTCTGGGTTCGAGGTCGCTGTTGGAAGGCAGAGCGCGTCGTTCTTCTCCGGCGGTTCTGGGACCCTGCCTCTCCCCTGTTTTGTTTAGTCGATAACATGCCTTATCATCTAAAATGTGACCTCTCTAGGAGACGCCGTCACTGCGCAGCAGGGGGCCTCATACACCCTTGACCTTAAACGGGGTGCCCTCCTCGACCAAGCCTCCGCCTGGACCGCCTTACACGAGGACGAGTTGCGCCGCCGCGCCACCGAGGCCGCCCGCGACAAGAACGGGGAGGTTCTGTGGGACCTGACCCTCGCGTACCTCACCACGCTGTCCCGGGTCGGCATCACCATCAGTCCGCACACCCTGCGCTCGTACCGCACCGGCGTCCGGCAATTCCTGACGCACGCTGAGGACCGCGCCTGGAACCTCCTGCGACCGAGGCGCAACGACGCCGCCTTCTGGATCACCAGCCTGACCGCTAACCCGGGCGGTGAAGGGCGGAAGGCGGCGGCCACCGTCCGCTCCCGAGTCGCGGCAGCAAATACCTTGTACGCCGCCCTGCGCTGGGCCGGGGCGACGGACGCCCACCCCTTTCAGGACGTCAAACAACCCCGGGACCGCACCGAGGCCATCAGCAAACGCCCCCCCTACCGCGAAACCGTCGTCCACCGGGCGCTCGGGGCCGCCGAGCGCGCCGGGCGCACCGACCTGCGGGTGCTGATCTTGCTGTGCGCCCACGCCGGGCTGCGCATCGAGGAAGCCCTCACCCTCACCTGGCCGGACGTGGACACCCGCCACCGCCGCCTGACCGTCCGGGGCAAGGGGAACAAGGTGCGCATCGTCGGCCTCTCCGGCACCCTGCTCGACGCCCTCCAGGACCACGCCGGGCGCGGCAAAGGCGGGCGGCTATTCACCTTCCGGTACCGCTCGGGGGCGGCGTACCACCTGCGCCGCCTGATGGAAGCCGAGGGGCTGCGCTGGACCGGCTTCCACCCCTACCGCAAATACAACGGGACCCTCCTGTACAAGCGCACCCGGGACTTTGCCCGCGTCGCCCACCACCTGGGGCATGCCTCGGTGAACACCACCCGCGCTTATGTCGAGGTGCCCGCCGATGACCTCGCGGACGAACTCGCCGACCTGTAAGGCCCCTCGTCCACACCCCCTGGCGAACCAGCCTGCCGCCGCACGCTCATCCCGACGAGGAGACCTGTCAGGTCAGACCCCCAAGCCTCCGTCCGCCAACGCCGTCTTGGATCAGCTCCAAACCGTCCGCTCACGCGCTGAGCCAGGCACGGGCCATCTGGACGTTCACCTCCGGCACACCTGAGGCAACGTGGGGCAGCAATAATGAGGAGCCTACCTCCTGCACCCACCCCTAGGCTGGTCCGGCAAGTTCTGACTCCCAGGAGGAACGTATGCTGATCACCGGATTCCGCCGTCCTGCTCCTCTCAAGGGGCGCGTCCGCCTGCTCCTGCCCGCCGTGGCGTTGGCCTTCCTCGCCTTCCTCCAGCCCACCCTGGTGCCGCTCGCCCTGCTGGTGCTGTTCGCCGTAACCGTCCCGGTGGGCACCGAGTTCCAGAGCGTCGTGGCCGTCTTCGGGCTCGGACTGCTGGCCCTGCTCGCCGGCTCGGCCGTCTGCCTGGCGACTGGCAGCCTCTGCGCGGTCACGACGGTCAGCACGCTGGCGTTTCTGGGGACTGCCATCGTGGTGTTGTGGCGCACGCATAGGCGCTGAAGTTCGCTCCACGCCGTAACCACTTCACCCCTACAGTCAGGTCCATGCTGCATGGATCATTGATCGGCCAGGTCACGTCGACCCCCCAGGTGCTGACGTCACCTGGCGGCCTTCTTTTTTCGGTCTGCGCCGGCAACTCCGTGCTCGACGTGCTCGTGACGCACGAGTTGGCGAACAAGGCCAGGCGGCAGCTCGCCCCGGACCGCAGCGTGTTCGTTCAAGTCGGTCACGTGCATGGGGGGCTGCTGGTGGCCTCCGCCTTCGACCTGGTGATGCCCGGCACCCCCCCGCTCAACATGTTCAACGTCTCCGGTCGGGTCTCCGGCTGGCCGGAAGAGCGCCAGGGCGAGTTGCGGGTCCGGCTCCGTGTCGAGGCGGCGGACCTGCCCTCCACACTGGCCCTGACGGCGCCGCAACACCTGCCTTAGCTCGGCTCTCTTCAGCTCGAACACGGCGTACAGGGGTACTGCCTCAGAAAACCCTTCAAGCGACGATGCAAGACTTCGCCATCTCCAGCAGCTTAATCCAGGGGCAGGCGTAGCCCAACCCCAAGCGCAGCCTGACGTGATTGTACCAATCACGAAAAAGGACGACACTATCGCATAATTCCTGTATGGCCGCGAACTCCTCGCGGAAAACGAACTTGTATTTCACACTGCCCGTCCGATGTACTCGGCCGCAGTCGCCCGACGGACCGGTCCCGCCGCTTCAACCCCACTGGGAGGACCCGCATTCACCGGCACCGCGTCCAGCCAGAACGCGCTGGGGCTTGACCTGTGATCGCGCTCACCTCGCTCCCTGGCTCCGCACGGTCACCACCCCAGCTCTCCCCGCAGGCTCCCCAACGGGGGGGCGGGTAGGAGACGGAAGACCCAGATGATCCCGGCCTGCGCCCGCCGCATCCAGGGACCAGAGGAGCCGCCGCAATAACCGGGCGACAGGGAGAGGAGCAACCAGAAGCGACGCGTCGGGAGGCGAGGGCAATCCCGGCGACGAAGTCCCGGAGGTAGCCCTTCAAACGGGCGGCCGGAGGCGGGAGGCGGGGCCAGTTGCTCCAAGTTTACGGGGTGGCGCGGCCCAGGAGGGCTGGCGGCGCCACCCGACACGACATAACGTGATAGGAGATCGTACCGCCCGAACCCCAACCTCAGGCCGTCCCCATGACACCGGTCCGGACAGTCAGCCAGATGCTCCTCACCGCGCCCAGCACCAGAACTGTTCAACCCCCTTCCCGCAACGCCAGGAGAGGTACTCCCACCCCTGGTCCGTCCGCTTGCCCGGCAACCTCGAGACGGCCCGCCGAGGCCTCACCAACCTGCCGGAAGACCGCCTGACACCCCACCCTGCCCCAGCGAAGAGAACGCCAAGGGGCCAGGCTGAAGCGCATCATCCGAGCATTGTCTCTCCGAGGCAAAACCTGGCAGATCAACAACCCGGGCGGGGCAGCAGGACGGTCACGGAAACCCCGGGTGGCAAGACTGCGGAGGGAGATAGACCCGGGCAGATCCGGTGTGTCCAAGAGTGAGAAACTTTCCGGCTCACTGCGTGCCAGGTGCCTGGGCGGACACCAGCATCTGACACTGGACGCCTGGACCCGAGCGTTGAACCCGGCGAATCGGAGAGCCTGGCTAGAAGGCATCTGTTGCTGATTACCTCCCCACTAGACGGGCCGGACAGACCTGATCCGGTATTTAGACCAGGCGTGATTTCGAGCAGGCAGGTTGACTGCAGCGCCTTCGGCACCCTGTTGCAATGAGGAGGACGTGTACCGGTCACGCCGCAGGATGTGCCGTCGCCGAGGCTCCCTCTCGTCCTCGTCCCGGGCTTTGGTCAAACGGAGACCGAGCATTCCCATGACCTTCGACCTCACCCAGACACGAACTGGGTTCGGGACGCAAAGGTGGTCTACGGCCGTTCGTCCGCTCTCATCCCTGGGCGTTTCCGCCACACCTTCGGCGTCGGCCTAGTTCCCACCCTCCACTCCGTCACGCTTGGCGAGAATCTTTCGCAAGCCCTCTATGATTTGCTCCATCCTCTCGACCAGTTGGGTCTGGTTTGCCTCCAAGGAGTCCATGCGCCTGAGAAGTTCCTGGGCCGATTCCGACGGAATAGGTGCGGTGTACCTGCCCAGCAGTTGCTGGATGGCTTGCTTGAAGTTCCCCGCCTTCCCGCTGGTGAGGAGTGCGTGTGCTTCCCGCATATGCGTCACCGTCTGGTCATTCATCAACCGAGGGCGTGCCGTACCCATCTCCGCGTGATAGATATTCAGCCTCTTCGAGATGACGCTGGGGTCGACGTCGAGTTCGCGCGCGAGTTCGGAAGCAAGCATGCCCCAGCATACTCGCCAGACTAGCTCTGTATAGGACATGCCAGTGTTCATGGACTGGCAAGCCAACTGCCCTCACCCGACAACTTTTTGAATTTTGCAGGTTTTTCCCTTGCAAAATCATAATCTGTTCCGGGAAGGAGAACCCCCACGCCCCCCGCCTCCATCCCCAGCCACACGGCGGCGGGGCGGAGCGGGCACGCACAACGGATAACGGTGTGCCATCATGGCCCATGCCAGGAGAGCACCCCGCCACCCAGAAGGCCCGGCTGCGTACCGTGCTCGCCGTCGACCGGACGCTGACGACGGTGCAGCTCGAGCGGCGGGGGCTGCTGCGGGCGGCGACGTGGCTGGGGCTCCCCCAGGTGACCCTGACCTGCCGGACCCGGACCACCCAGCCGCACAGCGATACCGACCTGAGCTTCGTGGCCCTGGACGCCCGGTGGCTCTCGCGGCCACCCCGCGACCTTATGCACGACGCGGGGCTGGGTGAGGTGCGGCACCGGATAGAGCAGAAGAACGCCATGCCTCCCCGGGCCGTCTGGCAGCATGTCACGCTGGCTGGCCGGCAACGCGCCCACCTCCCGGACGCGGAGATCCTCAATCCCCACCCGCGGCTGCGGCGGGACTGGTCGGTGGAGTTCGACGCGGGGTACGCCCCCACCCGGGTGGAGCAGAAACTGGAGGCCGCGGCCCAGGCGGGGTACAACGTGATTATCTGGGCGACATCGGTCCACACGCGAACCGCCAGCGTGAGCAAGCAGGCCAAAAAGCTGCACGACTGGGACCGGCTGCCTGGAGTAGATGGGGTGGTCGTGGTCTTCGTCGATTTCTGGTCGGCGCGTGACCCTTACGAAGACCGGCCGAGATGCAAAAAGAACATGATCAAATCGACCTGGTTCACGAAGCCGGCCGGGGCAGGATGAGGAGCCTCACCCGGGGGTAAAGCGAGGACACATTCCTGGGGTTCGCCTGGGCGCGCTCGGCCTCCAGGACCCGCAGGAGGCTTCGCAACTGGCCCTCCTCAGGCACCGCGAGGATCAGGGGGTGGCGCCAGTTGTCGATATCCAGGTGGTGCCGGCGCAGGAGCGTCCGCACCCGGGGCAGCCCGATTCCGCCGCCGCCAATGCTGGCGTACAGGCTGGGGTAACCGAGCACCTCCCCGAAGATTCCCCACTGGTCCGCCTCCGGCTCAAGCACCCGGCGCACGAAGTAGCGGCCGCTGGCGAAGTAGCTCTCGGTGTCTTTCAGCCTGGCCGCGTAGGCGGGCGGTACCCGCAAGACCGTGCGCACGATCTGGCTGGTGGTGCCCGCCTGGTAGCCCACCTTCCCCGAGCGTTTGTACTCGTGCCGGTGCAGGGTGTACCCCTCCGCCTCCAGCAGGGCCAGCGCGTCCAGCTGGTAGGCCCGGTCGGCGACGGCACTCGGACCGGTGAGGTAGGGGGCGTCCGGCACGACCTGCTTCTCCGCATTGAGCCCGTGGGCCCGGGGGGTGACCGCCAGCACCGCGCCGTAGGGCGTGTGTACCTCGCGGAGGTAGCCTTCCCGGAGCAGGCGTGACCAGTTGGGTTTGGGGCCGTGCTCGGCGATCACACGCCGGGTCGTCAGGGCGCCCGCCTGCAACACCTTCGCCAACACGGCGTTCTCCAGCTCAAGCGTCCCCATGCTCCCAGGCTAGCCGCGCAGGGGGAGGGACGTCACCCCCGCCGGGGGCGGGGGTCCGGGCGGAGGCGAGCGATGTCCTGCGCCGTGGCCGGACCGAGAGCGGGGCACACCGCATGAGGGGCACCGGCGGGTGGAGCAGGCACCGCAACCGACGGGAACGGCCGGGTGCGCAAGGTCTTCGATCAGGGCCAGGTGGCCATTGCGCTGTGCTCGGATACGGGGGCGACCAGCGCTCACCTCCAACACCGAGGCGAGAGCCTGATCGACGACTTGCCCTCGACGCAGGAGACCCCCAAACAGAGGAACGCCCGCATTGACCGGCTGGGGCAGATGAAGCGGGTGGAAGTGCCCCACCTCGTCACCGACACCGCCTCTGACCGCGACAACGTGCGGCGCCTCACTCGCAAGCAGGAGCTGGGTTCAATTCTCCAGGGAGAATACGGGGACATGGACGACAACGGCCTCGCCGCTTCCATCCGCCGCGCCCACGCCGAGCGGGAGGGGGACTTGCCCGAGTGGTGGGAAAAGCCGCTGGGCCCGGCCATTCACGAGGACGCCCGGCAGGAGGCTCAGCCGGACGTGCCGGCCGATCTGCCCACCTCCCCTGAACACACCGTTCCCGGCACAGATGCCAGGGTGAGTGCATGAAGCCTCCCCGAGAGCGGCCCCTGAGACTCGTCTTGATGGTCCGGCGCGACGGCGTGCGGCAGGGCTACCAAGTCGCCGAGCGGGACCAGGAGCCGGAGGTGAGTCTGGGCCTCGACCGGCTGCCCGCCAGCGGGAACGTGCCCTATGACTGCCTGCTGCGCTACGCCTCGCCGCGCGCCGTGGTGAACGCGATGACCCACGAGCTGCACCGCCGTCATCCGCTGCCGGGCCCGGTCCGGCTGCGCTACGTGCACACCGAGCGCAAGCTCGAACGCTACGCTCGCGAGCACGGCCTGAGTGCGGTGCAGGTAGAGGATTTGACCCTGACCCGCTCGGCGTTCACTGGGCAGGAGGTTTTGATTCTGCCGCTGCTGTGGCATGACCTGGCGAGCGAGTTCATGGACGCCCGCGCCAGAGGTGCGCGCACCCTCGCGCACGAACACTGGCACGCCCTCAAGGGGTACGTGGGCGGGGAGTTTCACCCGCTGGAGGAGGGCGGCGCGGACCTGTACGGGGAGCGGGCCACGCGCGATCTGCTGGGGGGCGTCCCGCCTATTCCGACGGCCTACCCTGAGGCCATGCGGGCGGTGCTCGCGTTGGAAGACCGCTTCGGGGCGGCGTGGTTGCTGGAGAGCCGGCGCGCGCGACCAGCACGCCTACCTGAGCGCGGCGCTGCATACCCTGAACGTGGACCCGGTGCTCCGGCAGGAGGTCTTGTCGTACACTGCTTTTCGAGAGCAGTCAAGTTTCCGGCGAGGAATCGAAGACTTGCTCGCCCGTGAAAGGCGGTGACGTATGCCCAGCCTCGCCCCCCAACCTCAACCCGGCACCGAGTACCGCGAGCCGCCCGTTGTTGCGCGGCTGCGCGCCCTTTTCGCGTCGGGGGCGAGCGATGATGAGCTGCGCGCCGCGCTGTACGAGGCCCGGGACGCGCACATGAGCCCTTGCGACCGTGCCATGTCGGGCGAGCTGATGGGTGAAGTCGCCAAGTACCTCGTGTTCAACGGGCGAGCGTAGCCGGCTCACATGACGGCCCGACCTCGGGCTGCGGATCGCGACAACGGACGAGCACAGACGGCTCTGATGGAGCGGGATGGGGAGTTCCCCGCCCCTTCTTCTTGGCCCCCGTGCGTGCCGCCAAGCAAGCCCGGGGCTCCGAGGGAGCAACGTCCTGACCCGGATCGGCCTGGCCTGGCACCCCCGACAGAACGGCCTCACCGGCGTCCAGCCGCACCCGGAGGACACCCGGGCAGGGATGGAGCACAGGGCTCGACCACAGGGTCTGCACACGTGTCTCACACCTCGTCCGCCCTGCTTGCGATCTTTGCCTGCCGGACCTCCAGTGCCCGAGCCTCCACAGCCCCTCTCGGCATCCCAAGCCGCGCACCTGCAGAGCCACCCGCTGGGGGATGTTCATGCTTGCCACCTCGGGCACCCCTACCGGAGGTTTGGCAGGACCGCGCTCCTGCCGCTGCAAGTTCAACGTGTGCCTGGAAGCAGCGCGCGCCAGGAGGGTGGCGTCAGGCGCCCCTCCGCCTTCCAGAAGGCGGGCAGGCGTGACCACCGACGGAGTCGTGTCCGCCAGCTTGCTGGACAACACATCCTGCACGCGCTCGGTCCGCAGGAAGTCGCTTCTCCTCTTCGCCCCAGCGCTCAACCCAGGAGCTTGTGGTAGGCCGCATTGATCGCCTGCATCCGCCGCTCGGCCAACTGACGGAACTCCGGCCCTAGGTGCCCGACCCGGTCCGGATGGTACTTCTTGGCCAGCTCCCGGTACGCTGCCCGAATCTCCTCCGGCGAGGCGTCGGGTGCCACCCCCAGCACTTCGTGCGGTCCTCCCCCGCCGTCCGCACCTCCCAGCGTCTCCAACGCCTCAAGCAGGTCCTCCGCCCCCCCACGCAGGCACCACACCTCACCAATCAAAGAGAAGTCCGTGTCCCGGGCGCGGGGCTGCCACACCACCGGCACGCCCTGAAGCTGGCGCGCCGCGTGCCGCACCTGGTCGTGGATCTCCCGCCACGACTTCACCCGGTCCCCTCTCGGCGCCCCCAGGTCCATCCGGTCCGTCCTGGCCTTCACGTCCACCACGTACTTCTCTCCCGCCGGCGACACGAGGATGGCGTCCGCGTCGCCCCCCGAGGCCAGCAGCAGGTTCGGGATCATCTCCCACTCGGGGGGCATGAGGTTGTACAGCTCCTGAACGGCCTCCGCCTCGACCCGCCGCCCGAGGTCAGCGGGTGAGGGCTCGAGCGAGGCCTGCTCCAGGTTGCGCCGCATCCCGGACCAGGCCTGCAACTGCCCGGCGAGTTCGTCCGCCGTGCCGATCACCGTGCTCACCCCATGCTCGGCGGTCGTCTCGTAGTCCCCCTGGGCTCGCGGGGGCTTGACCACCCACAGAACGTGCTGCCCACGGCTCACCACCCCGGGGTCACGGGCGGCCAGGGCACGCACGGTGTCGGCGGTCACGTCCCGCCAGTTCACGTGCGGCGTGCCGTACCGCTGCTCGGCCCGTCCGGGCGTGATCCCGACGAAGAAGGTCTGTCCCTCCGGGCTCACCAGGACCCGCGCGACGTGGTAAGCCTGCGGGTCCCTGGGCAGGTAGACCTTCCACCCCGCACTGAGGCTCCTGACCAGGCGTCCGAGGTGACGGTCGAACCCCAGCGCCCGTCGGTGGAGTGCCAGGTGACGCAGCGCCAGGAACGCCAGGACCGGCGCGATCAGCAGCACCGCAGTGTTCCCGGGAACCAGGCGGGCCAGCAGGAAGAACATCACCAGCAGCGCGACCGCGAGCAGGCGCCCCACCTGATCCTGGGAGCGCAGGCTCAGGGCAAAGACCACCAGGGCAAGCACCACGGGCACTCCACCCTGGAGTCCCAGAACCCGTTGCGCGAACAGCAGGACCGTGAACGCCACAGCGGCCGCCGCGAGGCTCCGGGCGCCCCGGATGTCTGGGCTGAAGGTCATCGCCTCCTTCCTGGCCCCGAGAGAGCCCAGGAGATGTAGGAGCCGTTGCGGGACGGGGGGATGGTCAGCGGACACCGGGGGTCCTCTCGCTGATGATCTGGAGAGCCCGATGAGTCACGGCTGGTCCTCCATCACGGGGGAGGCCTTCACGATGTGCTCCAACAGCGCGGCGAGTTGCAGGTCACGCCCAACGGTGCGGACCGAGGGGCCGCCCTCCCCGGAGACAACCTCCCGCAGCAACCCCTCCAACACCTGCGCCGCCGGCTGTCCGCTCCGCAAAGCCCGGCGCATCCAGGTCCTGGCCCGACGCACCTGCTCCTCGAGAGACAGGCTCAGGGCAGCGCTGCCTTGAGCGCCCAGCTGGCGGAACCGGAGGGCCGCCTCCCAGCAGATTTCCAGGACGCGGTCAGGTTTGGGTTGGCCCCCGAGCACGATCAGCGCCAGTTGTACTCTCAGCAGCGCGACAAGCTGCTCCTCACGTGGACTTAGGGGCGGAAACGGCAACTCCACCGGCTCAGGAATGTCGGGCGCGGGCGGTAGCCCCGCCAGACGCTCGACCGCCAGCGCCCCTTTAAGCAGCGCGGTCACCTCCGTCGCTGCGCGGGAGGCGTCCCCCGGATCGAGGGTCACGGTCCGCAGGTTGAAGAGCTGCTCCGCGTCCCGGGTGCTCCGTTGCACCGCCAGGTTGTCCTCGAACCGGGCCGTGTTCAGGCACAGCGGCCAGAAGAACCCCTGGACACTCGCGCAGTGGTAGGCCACGCCCCGCAGAATCTGGGCGGTCCGCAGGGCGAAGTGCCGCACGTCGGGCGAGGGGTCCGACTCCTCCCGCAGCCACTCCCCCACGGCGACGGCCATCAGGAGAACCCGCTCGACGGTCTGCGGGGGCAAGGGAGGCACCGACGATTTGGGGATGCCCCGGCGCCGCTTGGCCGGGCCGCCGTGCTCTTCAGGTGCTTTGCCGGTCACAGCCTTGAACCCCCAGGACCGAGACCGTGACCCATCGGATTCCAGGCGGGATGAGGCGAGCGGGCCGGCGTCTGCCCTCCTAGCGGGGCGTAGGGGGGATCAAGCCTGGTGGTATGGAACCCGGGGAGAGGCGTGAGAAGCATGGATGGGCCGTCCTTTCGTGATGGAAAGCGTGACTCGAGACCCTACAGACCAGCCAAAAGATTCTGCCGAGTACCAGGGGCGCTCTCTGGTCGGTGCGTTGGCTGACCAATATTTTAGGCCATAATTTATAGCGTCGCCACGAAGAAGGTGGGGGGCGAGGGTGGCGGGATGCCGTCACGCAAGCGTCAGGCCCGTCCCGAGCACCTTGCCTTTCAGGTCGCGCTGGGTGAGTTGATCCGCGCCGGGCGCAAGCCGAGGTTCAATCAGGACGACTTTGCGGACCGGGTGGGGGTGTACCGCAGCCACATGGGGTTGATCGAGCAGGGCAAGCTCGACCTGCGCCTCTCTACCCTGTTGGCGGTAGCCGAGGCGCTCGACCTGCCCCTGTCCGAACTCATCCGGCAGGTCGAGGCCCGGCTGGCGGAGGACAGCCTCTCCCCTACTTCCCCATCAGATCGCGGGTGAAGGTCAGGAGTTCTCGGAGTGCCGGTGGTCTCCGAGGTGGCCTGGGCGCCGATCTGCCTGTGCTTCCTTGACACCACCGGAAGTGGCGTGATCGGCCACGACTAGGCAAAATCCCGCTCGCAGGTCAGGTCGCACGGAATGGAGCGGGAGTGCCGAGCCGTACCGACAGCAAGCGCGGCTTAGGCAGATCGACCCTCGGTGGCCTCTCCCCTACTCCTCTCCCCCCAGGTCGTGGGTGAAGGTCAGCGGCTCTCGTGTCTGCCGGTTGTACCCGAGGGCCCGGGCGCTGATCCGCCCCTGCTCCCAGCCCACCGTGAGCAGCACGTGATCCTCATTGAAGAGGTCCGTCCCCAGGCCCTGACGAAGCCAGATCACATCCTGTTCGAGGGGAGCGAGTTGACGGTCGGGGTACATCAGCCACTGGCCCACCCAGTCCAACTTGCCGGGGGAGACGGTCTCCAGGCAGTCGCTCCAGCCTAGAACGTAGCGCTCGTCGAGGGCCAGGGGTTGCCGGCGGAGTTCCGGGTCGCCGCAGATGTACCCGGCGGGGGCGGCATATTGCACCGAGAGGTCGCTCGCGCTGTGGAAGCCGAACAGCGGGCCCCCCTGGTAGCTGCCGGAGGCGTAGAGCCGCTCCCTGAGGAAGGCCACGGCCTGGAAGCTTGGAAGCTGAGGGTGATGTGCCCGATGGGCTGGGCCTGCTCGTCGCTGCGGGACCGCCGTGGACCGGGGAGGTCCAGGAAACGCTGCTGTGAACGCGTGAGGTCACGCATCAGGCGCCCCTTTGGTCCGGGAGGTTTGCGGGTCGGTGTTATCCTGCATCTGATCCACCTCAAGTTGGATTCTGAAGGGGCTTGAGTTTCTCACGCCCTGGCCCCTTCAGGCTTGCACTATACCATATCGCGTAGTATTGCGATTTTGCAGTAACGCTGGTCTGTATACTCAGTCAAACTATTGGTCATGTCTGCAACGCGGTGGAAGCTCGCCGATTTCCTCAAGGCTCGTGGCTTCTCCGCCTATGCTCTCGTGAAAGCCAGTGGGGTGAAGCAGCCCAATACGATTTATCGCATCGCACGGCCAGGTCATGAACCGACTCGAGTAGATTTACCGACCCTCACCCTCATTCTCGATGGCCTGCGCCAACTTACCGGCGAGGACGTCCAGATCGGCGACATCCTGGAGTACCACCCAGACTGAGACGGGCAACAGGGTTCGGGCGTTCGCAGGGAAACGGTACCTTGAACAGCACCAGGACGCTCTGGCCCTCGCCCTTTCAGCTTGTCCCAGGGCAGAGCCACTGTGTCAGGCCCAAAGAGGCGCCCAGGCCCACCCCGAGCAACCGCTAGGACTGGCCGGCACGCCCGCCGCAGAACTACAACTTGTGATGTGCTGGTAGGCGACACTCATGTCCGTGACCGCGTGGTCGGCGTCGCGGGCGAGCGCCGCGAAGGGGACACGCCACTCCTCAGGGGGAGGACGCAGCTCGTCGGACCTGGGCAGCGGATGGGTGCCGTAGCGGGTGAAGACGTCCTGGGTGACGTGTTGGACGTCGGGACCGGGCGCCAGACGAAGTTCACCGATGATGAGGCTGAGGTCGAACAGATCCTTGACGCGGGTGCGGACGTCATTGGGGCGGGGACGGGTGTACGCGTGGAGCTTCTCCGCGAAGTGCTCGGGAAGAGGGTAGCTGTACATCGCGGGCGAGTCGAGTTCGGCAAAAGCCAGGTCGATGCGGGCTGGCAGGCGCTCGGGGGCGTTGATCAGGGTGTCGCACTGGCCGACATCGACGAGGAACCACGTATAGGGCTTCCCGTCGAGCTGCGCCTCGACCCGGAAACGCCGGCCCCCTTCCGGAGGGCCCTGGAGGGCGCCCCGGCCCGCCTGGGGAGGCGTGACGGTGAAAAGGAAAAAGTCGCCGAGGTCAGCTTCTGCGGCATCGGCAAGATCATCGAGGATGTCCTCGGCGGGTTTGGGAGGGGCGTTGAAGTCGAGATCCTTGGTAGCGCGGGCATGGCCGCCGAGGCGGAGTTCGAGAGCGTACCCACCCTTCAGAACGTACGCGTCCTCGTGAACACGGTTGAGGCGGGCCAGGAATCGCTCGTACGCGAGCCGACGTTGGAGATGGGCGAGGTCCTCACCGTTGTCCTCAGCGAGGGTGCGAAGGCGGTCGCTGAGGGCCCGGCGGAAGGCGGCGGGTGTCTTGTACCTCACGAGGCCTCCAGAGCGTTCAGCAGGCGGCGGCGGGCGGCGGGCGGCAGGTCCTGGGCGGCGGCCAGCAGGCGGCGTGGGCGGATCAGCCCACGTGCTGAGGCCTCCTGAACGGCGCGGTGCAGGTGTTCTGGGCTGAGGGGGCTGTCCGCCAGATCGAGGAGCGTGCGCGCGGGGGTCGTCACGCGGTACCCGCCGGCGGGCTGGGTGTCCTGGGGCGCGAGGTGCGCCCGGTGGAGGACCACCCCACGCGGTGGGGCCTTGCGGAAACCGGGCGGGACCGTCAGGTGCACCCGGCTGGGATCGTGATCGCTGAGGTCGTGGTGACGCAGGGCGGTGTCGTGGGAGACGACCGCCTGGGGCTGGTCGTGGAGGTCGCGGCTCCAGAGGGTGAGGCGGGCGAACTGATCGGCGCGGCCCTCGGGGTAGTCGCGCAGGCGGTAGACGCCGCGCTCGGGGCGCAGCCATTCGCCGATGCGGGCGTAGTGGTGCTGGAGGCGACGGGAGAAGCCGGCCGCCTCGGCCTGCTTGGCACTGAAGTAGCCGGCCTGGCCGTCGGCGACCTCGAACAGCTGCCGCCGGTGTTGCTGAGTCACCTCTGCCTTTAACCGACCCACGTACCAATATTACATATTATGTAATATCTGTGCAAGATTGGGCGGAGAGGACGTCAAACCCTCCTCAGTGGAGTGAGGGCACCGGTCATTCCAGGAGGACGGCGGCTTTGAAGCGTGGCCGGTCCCAGAACAGCCTTCCTTGCCCGCGCGTGCGGCTCACCTGGGCGGCCGCCACCCCCCGCATCATCCCCGTGGGCTGACCGGCTTGACGCGCCGCCTGCCCTGCGCCCAGCCTGGGGGCATGACGGCCGTGCCCCGCTCCCCGCTCGACCACCCGGCCAACAAGCAAGCTTTTGAGACCTGTATCGCGCTCACCCTGCAGGTGGTCGCCGCTGTGGAGTTCGCCCCCGCGCTGGGCGAGGAACGGCCCACCCGGGAGCTGCTGCTCTCCTTCGCCGAGCAGGTGGAGCGCAACGCGCGGGACATCGCCCTGATGGCTGGGCACGGGGGGACAGATCTGCGGGCGCTAGGCGAGGACTGGTGTGGCAAGCTCGCTGCCACCCAGGACGACCCGCTCGCGGTGGCGTACCACGCGCTGCACTCGGCGGCATACCTGGGGCTGGAGCACGGGGTGACGACGGCGACGGTGCTCGCGGCAGTGGGTTACGCCCTGCGGGTGCTCGCCCTGCGCGAGGGTCGGCTCAGCCACTGAGTTGAACCGCCCGTTCAGTCTGTGCCCTGGGTCCGTTGCAGGCGTCAGCGTGCGTGAGACAGACCGATGTCCCCCTACCGGCGCCCGCGGGAGCAGCTGGATGGTTGGTGGGGCATCCCCTGCAGCTGTCCGTGTGACGCGAGGCTCGGGTCCACCACGACCCTCCGGCAGCCAACCTCGCTACCTTTGAGTCTAACTTATCGCTAGGTTTGAGTTTGGCGAGGAGATCTGACGGCCCAGACGTTATTTCTCAACTATCGCTACCTTTGAGTCGACCCCCGTCTTTTGGGTCCTAGAGACACGCTACCTTTGAGTCACATGCCTGCCGGGGCCGTCGCCAGCTTTGAGTCTTCAGGACTGAAAAGGCACGCTACCTTTGAGTCGTGCCCTCGCTAACTTTGAGTTACATCCTCGCTAGCTTTGAGTCTCCAGGGAGTGGAATCCTCGCTAACTTCGAGTCACTTCCATGAGGATTGCCGCGCCAGGAGCAGGTCTCCCCCGGCGCTTGATGATGCAATCAATCTTTTCTTGATCTTTTAAAGTCATTACAATCATCCATCATGAGCCAGGGCAACGAAAAGTGGATCAACGAGCTGACCCTGGCGCGGTCCGGGGTATTCAGCATCCTGAACCGGGACAACGGCGATGACCAGAGCTGGGAGACCACCTTTAGCATCGGCGACCGCCACTTCTACGTTCAAGGCGTCGCGGCCCGCGGTCGGCCGCACGGCGTGGACCCGGATGTCCTGCTCGCGCTGCAGACGTTGTTCTTCGAGGCGGGTTGCCCGGACGACGACACTGTGGAATGCACGGCCTACCGACTGCTGAAGCTCACCCCGCTCGGCACCCGCGGCAACGCCTACGCCCGGCTGCGCGAGAGCCTGCTGCGGCTGGAGGGGGTGAGCTGGCTCACGCGCGTCTCCCGTCAGTCGGGCGGGCGGTTTCGCGGCACCACCGAGACCAACCGCCTGATCGACCGCATCTCCGTGCGGGACACCAGTCTGAGCGCCAGCGGCGAGGGGGGGACCATTGAGGCGGGCGCACCCCTGCGGGTGACCTTCTCGCGGCAGTTCGCCCAATCGATCCGCGAGGGCTTCTACCAGATCCTCGACGCCGAGTTGCTCAATGATCTGAAACAGCCCACCGCGCGCAGCCTGTACCGGGTGCTGCAGGCGCACCGCGTTGGGGACGACGGCTCACTCGTGCGGGAGCTGCCGGTCATCATGGCGGCTTGGCGGGAAGCGACCGGGCTGAGCGGCCAGCGGCCCAACAACGTCAAGCGGACCCTGGATGGCGCCCACGTGCACCTGATCGCAGCCAAGTACCTGCGCGACGTGTCCTACGAGGGCTCTGGCGAGGGTGCGCGCATCAAGTACGAGTTCGAGGGGGAGGTGGACCCCGAGCTGGTCCGGTTGCTGACCGAGATGAAGGTGAGCCGCCCGGTGGCCGAGGCCCTCGTCGCCGATCACCCCGAGCGCATCCGGCCAGCGGTGCGGGCGGTGCGCCGGCGGCTCGACGAGGGCTACCGGCCGAGGTCGCTCGCCGCAACGGTGGTGGACGCCGTCCGCCATCCCGAGAAGTACGACGTCAGAATGGGTGAATTCAAGAAGGCGCCCACCCAGGCCAAGGTGAAGGCCCAACCCCAACCGCAGCCGGTGCTGCTGCCCCTGAACCGCCAGGAGTCGCTCGGCATGATCCGCTCGATCCTGCGGGTGAAATTGGGCCGCGCGCCCCGCGGTGAGGCCCTCGCCAGTCTTGAGACCCTAGACGACGCGGCCGTGGACCGGCTGTCCGCCGCAGCCCGGGGCCAGGAGGACCTGATCGCGTCCGTGGAGGAGCTCACGGGCGAGCCCCTTTGATCCGAAAGAGCCCCCGGTCGTGCAGGACTGACCTGGCCCCAGCGGAGCAAGAACCCTCCACGGGAGCCGGAGACGTGGAGTCTAGGGAACCGACAGCGTCTCATCGGCGGAACGGATCACCACAAGGAGGACCCGCTGGACCCACTCTTTGGACGGGTCGAGGCGACTGCACTCGCGGACGGTTGCCCCACGCCTCCTCGCCACGTCCGGCGCCGGTCGGCTCTCAGGACCCGTGCCGCCGGCTACCGCCGAACTGCCACCTCGTCTGGGGAGACGGCAGTCGGCCTGGACGCGGTGAAGACGGTGTGCGGGGACCATGCCCGGTTCGCATCCTGGCCTGTTTCTCAGCGGCGGCGATCGAGCGCGGCACAGCCCGGGCACTCCAATCAGGACACCTCGCCTCACGTGTCGTGCAGGTGGTGCTCCCCCACCGGCTCCCCCGGTCCCCGGTGGCGCTCCTGATGAATCCGCAGGTCGACCTCGACGCTGCCAAATTGCTCGATCAGCGCGGGCGTGTCCAGCAACAGCAGCACCTGCCGTCCCTGGCCCTGGGCTGCGGCGAGCACGTCCGGCGCGTCGAGGGCCACGCCCCGCACCACGACCAGGTGCCCTGGCGGCGTCTCGGCAAGCTGCTGGGCCGTGACCTTTGCCCCTGCCGTCAGGACCTCCTCCCACACGAGGGGGCGGGCCGCCCACTGCAAGATGGGCAGCCATCCCCGCGACACCTTGGGTTGGAGCAGCCGTATCCGGCGGCCCTGAGCATAAACGGCGCGCAGCAGCAGCTCGAGCGAGGCATGCACGTTGTGAGGTGCGCCAGTCAGGAGGGCACTACTCCAACCGCTGACGGGGATCCACGTGGCCTGCGCCGGGATAACCGTCAGCAGGCCCTCGGTAGGCAAGGTCATGAGGGAAATGCCTGCGCCCGTCAGCGTCCGAAACTGCCAGTCCAGCTCGTCGCCGTCGGGCCACTGGTCCCAGAACTCCTCCATCTCGGAAAACGTGAGGTGAGTGGCCCACTGTTCGGGCGTGATCCGGTCGTCCTCAGCCTGACGGAGCGGCACATGGTGAGGGCCATCCACCACGAGGTGCCGGAGCCGGACCGGGAGGGCTTCCCGGACGAGTTCCAGGGTCTGATCTGGCGAGAGCAGCAGGGCGCTCGCCACCGCGGGGGTGAGGCGGGCTACATCCACCTGCAACCCCAGCTCACGCGCGCGAATGCTCATGACCTCCGCCAGAGCCGGCGGATCGTACACCGGCGCGGGCGCGGCGTAGGGGGTCTCCCGCAGGGCCTGGTAGCTGTCGTGGCCGTACGCGGCGGCGACGAGCTGCTGAACGTGCCCCAAGCTGAGCGCGACGTCCTGCTCCCGCAGGGCCAGGCGCAGCCGCACCGACTGCCGCTTGACAAGTGACACCAACACGATGATCCTCCGAAGGGTTTTGCTGCGTTCAGGAGCGTCAGCCCGCGCACTGCTGCTCCCCACACCAGCCCATTCGGGAACCAGAACAACAGAATAATGTCTCAGCCTGCATGCCGTTTACCCAGCGCGCGGGGGGTCGGTGGCACCGCCGTGTGGCCTTACCCTAACACAAGGGCGGCAGCGACCGAAACCCCCCTCATTCATCGGCTCCAGCAGCACCTCAGCGAGCCGACGGTCTCCAGTCAGCTTTGTCCAGTTGTTAGGGGCCAGACCAAGTATCCCACCGTGTTGTCGTTGGATATCGAGAAGGATGGCTTTTGAACCTCACCAGGCGCGAGAGTTCACGCTGAATTGCCGCCTTTAGGTCGCGCCGTGGGTGGTCATTCTGCTGCCCCAAGAGGTGCCTGGTGGGTACACTGGAGGGACGATGACCCGGCTGCCCGCACCCCTGCTCGCCGCCCCCCGCCCCCACATCACGGACGAGCGGCAGGCCGAGGTCTACCGCCACGTTGCTAGCAGCCTGCAACTGGAAGGGCTGGACACCACACCCGAGCAACTCGCCCGGCTTGCCGAGCGGGAGGACGAAAGCCGTAGGCCACACCGGGAGTGACGGACGTCCCTTCACCCCACAGGAACAGGAGCGCCTGCCGGAGGCGCTCCTTTTTTCGACCCAGCAGGTGGCCGTGTCACCACCAGCACTGCTGAGCGAGACAGAATTGCACGCCTGGCACGCCGCGCTGTGCGCTGGAGTCGAGACGATGCGACCCGGTTGCTACCGCCAAGCAAACATTGCCTTTGGATTATTCCTCGGCAGCGCTCCCCGCCTGATCCCCCAGGAGATAGCCGGCCTCTTGGAGTAGCACCATGTGGCACTCCGGGACTTGGAGGAGCGGCAGCAGGCGGGAGAAGACCTCGCCCAGGCCGTGCTGCACCATGCCACCTGGCTGCACGCCGAGCTGATTCGGATTCGCCCCTACTGAGACGGGAACGGGCGGCTCGCCCGGCTGGTGCAGGCTTGGCTCTGCTGGCGCTTCGACCAGCCCGTGCCGATCTACACCGACCGGGCGCGTTATCTGGCCGCCCTGAACCGTTACCACCACACCAGGGATCTGCCCCTCCTGCTCCGCCTAAGCTAGGAAAGCCAGACACCTCCAGGTTGACTGATACGCCGGGAGCGGGAGTGCCTCCCTTGCGCCCGGCATCGGTGAGACCCAGAAGCTCTCCTGCCTTGAAGGACACAGGCGTCGCGCCCTTCTCCGGGCCGCCGGGGTAGGAAGGAATGTTGCTATGCCACAGACGATTCCCTCTCGCGCTTTCCCCCATCCGCCGCAAGCCCTGCCATCACACCCGCAGGGTTTCTCGCCCCTGAGACTGACGCCGGAACATCTCGAGCAAATGCTGGCCTGCCTGAACGACCACCTCCAGGGCAGCTCCACTCAGCTTGCCGACGCGCTGGGTCTCACACGTGCTGCGGCGCAGCCCCTGATTGACGGCCTATGCAGCCGTGGCCTGGCCCGCTTGAACGGCATGAAGCGGCGGTACGAGCGGGCCTACACCCCAGTCAACAGAACCCTGATGCGGGATCACCTGCGTCCGACCATCCACACCTGTCTCAACAGACGTCCCGCTCTGGCCTCTGGCGTCACCCGCGCCCTCGGCGAGCCTGGGGAGCACGTCGCGGAGACGTGCAAGGTGATGCACCTGGAGGGCGATCTGCATGGAGCGTCGGTGGGGGCCGTCTTCGTGTCCTCGCTGCCGTCCACCGTAACGCAGGAGCCCAGCGAGCCCCTGCCCGTCTCCTCAACTACTCCTCTTCTCGCGCCCCTCCGGCGCAAGTGCGTCACCGAGGACGTGGTGCGGGCCGTACAGGCGGCGTTGCCTCCTGCGAAGTGCCGGGCGGGCGGCGAGGTGGAACGGCTGGGCCTCAGCCCAGTCAAGTTTACCGCGTCCTGAAGCAGGTCCTGCCCTCCAGGTAGCCCAAGGGTCGCGGCCCGGCGGGGTAGAGTTCCTATGACCTCCACCCTGGCTGAGACGGCTCCGCTCTCCCCCACCGCGCCCGGCGCCGCCGCGCCCAAGGTCATCGCCCTGTCGCGCAAACGTGCAGGGCGACCTAGAACGCCGGGCACAAGAAAAGGAGACTCCCTCTTACGTGGGCATGAACATGACCCGCAAGCGCAGCCTCGACGCAGCCAGCCGGGCCGAGGACGCCTCGCGCCTGCGCCGCCTGCAACGCGCCTACCGTGCGGTGGCGGACGGCCTGGAGGACGGTACGCTCCCGTCCGTGCTGGCCCGGGTGACCCACCCCAAGCTGATCGAGCTGCTGGTGCAGCTCGGCCCGGACCACGCCGCCTCGCTCGCCAGGGTCTGCCTGACCAACGAGGAGTTCGAGGCCCTGCGGACGCACGCGCCAGCCTCCCTGGTGCTGGGCAGCGTCGGGGCCTTGCCGGTGAAATACGGTTGGCTGCGGGAACTCCTGCCCGAGCAGGTGAACGGGGTGCTCACGGTTCTCCGGGAAGTGGCGCCCCTGAAGCCCTTCGACCACATCGCCGCGAACAGCCAGCGGTTCGTGTCCGAGGCGAGGACCTGGGAAGCCATGAACACCTGTGGGCTGACCACCCCGGTCCTCGCCGTGGAGGCCGCGGCCGCCCTGCGTAAGCTGGCCGAGGCGCGGGTCGATCCGGCGCGTGCCCAGCGGGACCGGGTGGCCATGCTCGAACGGGACCTGGTCGGATACCGCGTCACGGGGTTCTGGCCCACGCCCGCCCCGCTCGCCACCCACCTGGCGACGCTGGCCGAGCTGCGTCCGGGCCTCCGGGTCCTCGAACCCCAGGCCGGGAAGGGCGATCTGGTGGACGCCCTGCTGGCCCTGGAGCCCGAACTGCACGTGGAGGTCTGCGAGCAGAACGCCAGGCTGCGGGAAGTGCTCGAGGCCAAGGAATATCGGGTGATCGGCAACGACAGCATGGCCCTGCAAGGCGAATGGGACCGCGTGGTCATGAACCCGCCCTTCGAGGGGCTGGCCGACATCGGCCACGTCCAGCACGCCTACCGCCTGCTCGCCCCCGGCGGCGTGCTGGTGGCCGTGATGGGCAATGGACCGTTCTTCCGGCAGGAACGGGTGGCCCGGGACTTCCGGGCTTGGCTGGAGGGCGTGGACGCGGAGGTGACCAGCAACGACCCAGACGCCTTCAAGGTCAGCACCACCGGGCACAGCACGGGGGTCCAGACCTACACCGTGCGCATCGTGAAGCCGCCCCTGGGCTGAGGAGCGGTGGGGGCAGGGCAGTTCTGGCCACTTGCCCTGCTCCCCAAGGAGGAAGCCTGTGATCAGCCTCAGCGCACCGGCCGGAGCTCCCGTCTTCTCCCCCATCTGCTGCCCGAACTGCGGCAGCCCACACGTCGACCAGACCCACCGTCAGGACCCGGAGCTGTTTCGCTGCACCTGTTGCGGCCTGGTGGACGATCTCCTGCAATTTCGCCCCGCGCAGACCCCGGCGCCCCAACCCCAGGGGTCGCGCCCGCGGGCGCCGGGGTCGCAGGTCCAGGAGGACCTATGAATCACACCGTCATCGCCAGCATCACCGGCCATCCCCTCGCCCACTGCACCACCTCGGAGCTGGCCGAGCAGGCCCGGCGGGTGCTGCAAGGCCATTACGGCCCCAACTCCTGCCATCTCCTCCCGGCCACCGGCCTGGAGCAGGACGCCAGCGGAGCACCCCTGCCCCGCCTGACGACCGAGGACGATCTCCGCCTGGTCGACGCGGTGTGGTGCACCTTCGACTCCGAGGTGGAGTGCGTCATGGTCCTGCCGGTCGTGACCCTTCAGGGGCTGGTGTGGGACGAGGCACGGCTGGTCCAGGGTCAGTGGCTTGCCCTGACCCGCGAGGCGAATCGGGGCCGGGAACTGATCGAACGGCACTTGGGCGAGGCACTGCTGGGGGAGCAGGCGTCGCTCCCCTGACGGGGAGCGCTGGCCCGCCATGTCATCCGGACCCCAACGTTTCAACCCTCACTTCTGGCGCCGCTCGGAGACCCCTGCGAACTCCCCGGCCCCCACGCCGGAGTTGTCCTCAACTCCCGCGTCGCAGCCTTCCCCAGCTCTGGAGATGGCCTGCGACGCGTCCCCAGCGACCGCACAGGAAGCGCCCCTGCCCCGCGCCCCGTGGGCTCCGCCGGAGGGGGCCAAGAACAAGCCCCCGGCCCGGGAATACCCCGTTCGCCTGCCTCCACCGCCCCACATGGACAAGGACCAGTGTGAAGCGGCCTTTGAAACGCTCAGCGACGAGATCCGTGCCCGCTTTCCCGGCGCCTACGCCGTCCAGCTCGTGGCGACGCACTGCGGGCACCGCACCGGCCTGAGCCTCCTGGTCCGCAACAAGCTGGGCTCCCCGCTGGACCTGGAGCGCGGCGACGGCGCCCTGCCCTTCGACCTGATCGACCGGCTGATGGAACTGGTCGGCCACGGCGACTGGGTTCTCGCAAAAAGCCCCCCTGCGCTCTCGGGAAGGGACGACCCGTTCTGAAGGAGGCCACCATGCGAACCGTTTTTCTGATCACGCCTGTCCGGCCACGCGAAGATGATTCCCCCGAGCGCATCCGGCAGAGCACCATGAATTGTCTGGCGGCGGCAGCGGGCCGCCCCTTTCCCTACCCCGAGGCGTGCCTGGTGCTGGAGGTCGGACGGCGGATCGGCGGCCAGTTCGAGTTCCACTTCAGCGTGGTCACAGGAGACGGCGTGCCGCTGTACTCACCCGGGGCCTGGGTGACCTTCCTGGCGGAGCGGTGTGAGGCCGGGAGCGTCCTGTGTTCCGAGGACGGCGTGACGTTCAGCCTCGACGCCTTCCTCGCCCTGCCGGACGTTCAGCGCCGCGTCGGTGCAGAAGTCGCGCCGCGGGCGGCGCCCGGGGAGGTCGAGGAGGCACCACCTTGACCATTCCACCCTGGCTGAAGATCGTTCTCAAGCTCGAAGGGCGGCACTCGGACGTGTTCCGGGACCTCGTGACCCTGGCGGCCTGCGTGTGCAGTTCCGGACAACGTGAGGACGAGTACCGGCGCACCGCCGCGAAGTTCACCCCGGAGGAACTGAACGGACTGTGCGAGGCCTTCGGGGACCTGATGTGCCTGAAGCTCGCAGACCCGTTCCTGGACCTGTTCGGCGCGACCTACATGGAACGCCTGAGCAAGCACGCGCGGCAGCATCTGGGGGAGGTCTACACGCCGAGTTCGGTGGCCTTGCTGATGACCAAGCTGGTGATGCACCCGCCCGAGCCCGGGGAGACCTTGAAGGTAGCGGAACCGGCGGTCGGAAGCGGCACCCTGATCCTGGCCGCCGCGCAGGCGCTGGAGGACCTGGGAGTCAGCCGCCTCCACATGCAGGTGATGGACACCGACCTCAACCCCTTCGCAGTGGACATGGCGCTGGTCAACCTGGGACTCGCAGGTGTCACGGCAGTCGTCCGCCATGGCAACAGCCTCACCGGGCAGGTCTTCCGCGAGTACCCGACGCCCGCCTGGCACTTCGCGTGTCCCTACAGCGGCGAGACCAATACCGAGCGGCTGCGAGGCATCGATGTCCTGGAAATGTTGCGACTAACTGTACCCTTGCCAGTCCGTGCTGCGGGCTGACGCGCTACCGAATTTAACCATTCGACTGGGGTGTGGCTTTCTCTTAACAAGAAGTATGGCGTTCCTGAGGAAGTCAAGAACGGCAGGGGAGAGAGGCCCGCGAGTTGTCGCTCTGTCGCTCTCTACAGCCCGGTTCTCCTCTACACGTTCAAGTTCTCGGCCTTCCCACGCCTCGTCACCGCGGAGTTAGAGATCAGGTCTCTAACTCCGCGAAGTCGGTCCTGAAGGGTGTCGTTCTTCGTGCCTCGCCCCAGCCTCTCGGGATAGTGAAGCAAGTTCTCCTGCCGTTCACTGGGTCCTGGGAGTGCAGAGACCACGAAAAGTTGACAATGTTTTAAACATTTGAGTAGCCTGCCGGTATGCCGCTCAAGCCCGTGCCTGGAACCGCTCAGGTGACCAGCGCCGAATTGCGGTCGCGCTTTCCCGAATTGCTCGATCAGTTGGGCCAGGGGACACGGGTCGTCGTCACGCACTACCGCCGTCCTATCGGCGCGCTCGTCAGCCTGGAAGATCTTCAGCGCCTGCGGCGCGCCGACGTCGCGGATGCCCAGTCGGGGCAGGGGAGACTTATGCAGATCATTGGAACGCACAACCAGTCGGGTGGGGTCGGGAAGACCACCAGCGTCGCGGAACTGGGGTATGACCTCATTACCCGCCTCAATCCCCGCACAGGGCAGCCCAACCGGGTGCTTCTGGTCGACACCGATCCGCAGGCCTCCTTGACGAAACGCTTCGGCCTGCACGACGACCCCTCGTCCCCGGCCCACGTGGTGACCAGCACACTCTTCATGAGCGTGATGGACCTGCAACTTCCCGGGCCCACGCCCCTGCCGTCCGCCACAGTGCCGGAACTCCACCTGATCCCTGCCAACCAGCACCTGAGCCGCCTCGACGCGCTGCTCTACAGCGACGACAGCCTGCTGCCGAACCTCGGCCAGGTGCTGCGGCGTTACGAGGACTACGACTACATCCTGATCGACACCCCGCCCAGTCGGGGCATGATCACCCGAGCCGCGCTGGTCGCAAGCGATCACATCATCATTCCGGTCAACAGCAGCCTCAAGGCCATGGAGAACTTCGACAGCGTCTCCGAGGTCATCGGGCAATGCCAACGCCACAACCCGAACCTGCGGGTGGCGATGTTCCTGCTGACCCAGTATCAGAAGAACATCCTGCACGACCAAGACGTGCAGCGCATCCTTCAGACCCAATACGCCGGGATCGCGCCCACCAGCAGTCCGGTGCCGCACCGCAAGGCGCTGTTCAACGACGCCAGCCTCGCCCGGCTGCCTGTCGCGCTCTACCGCCCCAAGGACCCGGTGAACGAGGACCTGCGCCGGGTCACCGACGAACTGCTCGCTTACATCGGCGAGCCGGTGACGGCATGACGCGCGGGCGACCCAGCATGGAGGCCCGGACGCCGGCACCCGCCACCGTTCTGGGCAACCTCGACCTCGCCCGGGCGCGGGTCATTCCCTTCGCTCAGATTCGGTTGATCGAGCACCACAACCCGCGTGGCCGGTACTCACGGGATGAGGTGTTCAGCGAGGAGAGCCTGGCCCCACTCGTGCGGTCGATCCGCGAACGCGGCGTCCTGCAACCGGTGCTGCTACGCGCCACGCCCGGCGGACAGTATGAACTGGTGGCGGGCGAGCGCCGCTTCCGTGCTGCACAACTCGCTGGCCTGAGTGGCGTCCCCGCCATCGTCGAGACGGTGGCCGATGCGGACCTGCTGGAGTACGCGCTGATCGAGAACCTCCAGCGGGAGGCGATGAACCCGGTCGACCAGACCTTCGGGGTGCTGGAACTGCTCAGCCAACGCACCGGACACCCGCTGAGCGCGCTGCCCCCCTACCTCAACCGTCTGCGCAACGGCACCGAGCGTGACGAACACCGGGTCGAGGAAACCCTGCAACAGGTGGGGGGTTGGACCCTGCTGACCTTCGCCACCCGCAACGTCAAGTTCCTCCAGTTAAGGACCGAGGAACTCGACGCCATAGCTGCGGGCAAGCTCACCAGCAAAGCGGCCTTCGAACTGCTCCCCCTAGGCGAGCACGAGCAGCGGAGCAGTCTCTTTGAGGAGGCCGTGCGGGAGGGATGGTCCGCGAAGGACCTTCGAGTCCGGGTACAGCACCTTTTGCAGGAGGGGAGCGCTCCCTCCGAAGCCAGGGCACTCGTCTCCCGAGTGAAGGCCTCCCTGACGGAGCGGCGTGTCGTCCAACTCAGTGCCGCGAAGCGGAAGGAACTCCAGCGTCTCGTCGAACAGCTCGAGTCGCTGTTGCAAGAGGAGCACCCCAGAGTCTCGGGAGGACGCCAAACTCAGGCGAGAGCCGCCCGGGGCAAGCGCTCGACCTGAGCATTAGGGGACGCCACGGATCGTGTCCTCCTTCACATGTCTCCTCTCCGATCCTCAGGCCTTGGCACGCGGCTGGCCTCGCCATCTCTATTTCAGGGGTGCTGACCATGCCGTCGTATTCCTTTGCATGCCACTGCGGATCAACAGGAGAGCCAACTGGGCAGCGCCTCCAGCCCAGCCAGCCGGTTCCGACCCCTTTGGGGGAAACTGGACGTGCAAGGAGGCGGGGAGCGGGGTGCCCTGCCGCCTGCTTGTCCCCGACCCCTTCGGGGGAGCAGTGGGAACCGACGGCAAAACGTATGTTCCATCCGGGAAAAAGAGTCACGCAGAAACTCCCGACCCCTTTGGGGGACACCCCAAAGGGGTCGGACCTGAACCATGACCCCATCATCCGACCCCTTTGGGGGAAGTCGAAAATTTCTCGTCCTGAACGTACTTTCCCTATTTCCCTATTGAGAACGTCCACACTCGACCCCTTTGGAGGAACTGGGCGAGGGATCTCCGACCCCTTTGGGGGAATCAGGCCTTTACCCCCGTCCCCTTCGGGGGGAAAACGCTGAAAACGACGTGTCCGTGGGTGAATACGTCCGGCCGTGTTGTTGTTCTCTTTTAATCTTTTATCTACTCAAAGACCAACAGACACAGGAGGCCCATGAGCAAACGACTGATCATTCCAGAGAAACTTACGGATGAGCACTTCCTCGCCCGGCTCGGCTTGATCAGCGTGCAGACCCGGGTCGACGAGCGCAGCCCCCTGAACCATCGCTGGACCAGCCGCTTCAGCATCAACGGCCACGACTACCACGTCGAGGGCTTCGCGGCGGACTTTGGCCGCCCCCGTGGCGTGGACACCGACGTGCAGATCGCCATCGAAACCCTCTTCGAGCGGCAGGGGTGTCCTGAGGACAACACCATCGTCACCACCGCCTATGAACTCCTGATGCTGTGCCTGATGACGGACAAGGGCGACAACTACCTGCGGCTGCGCGAGAGCCTGATGCGCTTGTGGCGGGTGGGCTTTCTGGTGTCCCGCGCCTACCACCACCCGAGCAGCCCCTGGGCGATGTACCTGAACGAGACCTTGAACCTGATTCAGAGGGTCCGGTTCTGGAGCAAGGGGGCCCGCCGGGAGTCGCCCGACCTGAGCACGATGGTCGCGGACGGGCGGCTGATCATTCAGCTCTCTGACCCGGTCGCGCAGAGCATCCGGGCCGGCTTCACCCAGCACCTCGACACCATGCTGCTCTCGAGGATCGAGCAGCCGGTGGGCCGCGGCGTGTACCGCCTCCTTCAGGCACACCGCACCAGCGAGCAGGGGGGAGGGCTGCGGGTTGGCCTGCGGGAGTGGGCCAGCGCGTGCGGCATCTTCAGCCCGGACTCGGACAAGATCCGTCGCGTGTTGCAGCCCGCCCATGAGGAACTGGAGGCGAACGCCTACCTCGAGGGGATCGAGTTCGAGGGCCGGGGCGCCAAGCAGGTGTTGCACTACCACTTCCGCATGGAGCCGTCGCTCGACCCCCACCTGGTTCGGGCCGTGCGGGAGCTGGGGATCAGTGAGGTGCGGGCCCAGACCCTGGTGAAGGGGCACCAGCATGCCCCGGAGCGGGTCCTCGCTTCGGTCGAGTACGTGCGTGCCCAGAAGAACGTCCGCTCTCCAGGAGCCCTCCTCGCGGACATGCTCACCCATCCCGCAAAGTACATCCTGCCCGAGGAGTCCACACGGGGCACCCTCGCATCCGCCTCCCCACCTCGGCTCGACCCTCGCGTCCTCGAGCAGCAGATCGAACGGGACCAGGAGGTGCGGCAGCGTCAACTGCTCGAACTGCCACCGGCCGAACAGTGGCGGGCCAACCAGGCCACCCTGCGCTTCATGCTCAAGGCCTACCTGAGCGCCCCGCAGCTCCAACACTTGGAGGAAGCCTGTGTATCCGGCCGGTTGAGCGCTTCTCAACTGGCCCACGACCTGAGCGTCGCCACGGCCCGGGCCGCCAAGGCGGACTTGGTGCAGGCCCTCATGTCCCAGTTGGATGCTTGAGCCAGGAGTGTTGGAAGGTCCACCGACGTCCCGAATGCACCTCCCATCATCAACTTCGTGAACGCCGTGATGGGAGATCAGGGGGACTGGGGCCTCGTTCACCGGGCAGCAGGCCGAGCACGGCCAGCCCCAACCCGTCCCCAATGACCTCCGCCGTGAGGTGCGGCCAGCACAGCGGCCCTCACGTCACCACGGCCGTGTCTGGCCCGCTTCCCGGCAGTCACGGAGTTTTCCAAGACCGTTTCTGCCCATACGCGGTAGGGGAGAGGAGAGGTCCCCTGGGAAGAACCACTCCGGGTGCACGCTGAGCGCATGCGCACCCTGTCTCTCTCCCTGCTGCTGCTCGCCCTCGGAGGCACTGCCCATGCTGTTGCCCCGACGCACCGTCTGGTCGCGGTCGGTCAGGTCCTGAACTGGCCGACCGGGGACCAAAGCGTCACGCTGAACGTCCGTGAGTCGGGCGTCGTGACCCTGACCGTGGACCACCCCGGCTTCGACGGCGCCGGGTACGCGGCACGCCGGGCGACCCAAGGCGACGAGCAGTACCGGCCGGGCGTGGTCATCACCACCTACCAGCTCGCGGACGCGGCCGGGCGGGTCCTCCTGCGGCGCGACTATCTCCCCGGGCAGGTGTCACCCCAGGCAATCTTCTCCGGCGTGCTGGAGTCCGGCCAGTACCGGCTCACCCTGTCGGTCAGCGGCGCGGCCAAGCGCGTGGTCGGCCTGAGCGTCACCGGCCCGGTCGAGGTCAGCGCCACGACCCTCAACACCACCGTGAGGGGGCGCCAGTGGACGCCGGTGAACGCCGTGCGTCTGGGGGGGCAGGCCACGCTGCGGCTCTACAACGGGGACAGTGCCCGGGAACTGGAGTTGCGCCTTCGGTACGACAACGGGCAGATCGTGCCACTTCCCAGCGGCGTGCGCGGCCGCTGGACCGAAGTCCCGCTCGTCGCCGGGATCGGGATGATCGAAGCCCGCCAGGGTCCGGGGGCGAAGCAGTGGAGCAAGTCCTTCGCGCTGTCCCTGCTGGGCGGGCAGGCCCAGGCCATACCACAGGTCCTGCAAGCCTGGACGGTCACCGTCCCGGAGCAGGTGGTCCAGGTCACGCCCATGCGGACCCAGGTGGTCGAGATTCAGGAGGTGCGGACCCCGGCCCGCGAGGTCCTGGTACGTGACGTCACGCCGGTCAATCCCCCAGCGCAGGTTGCCTCCAGCTCGCCGTTTATCGGTCCGGTGCAGGCGGGAACGTTGACTCCCACGGCAGTCCAGGGCACCGACGTCAGCGCGGGTGTTCCGGTCAGCGTCACGGCGGTGGACGGACCTCTGCAACAGACGGTCTCGCTCAATCTGGCCGCGCAGGACGCCCCCCGCTTCAGGTATGACCAGTGGCCCGCTCAGCTTTCCGGCCTTCGCCTTCCGTAAGAGGACGAGGGTCTTCGCCCTGTGCTCACGTCCAGTAGACGTGAGCACGACTCGCGGTGGCGGACGCCACGTCAGGAGTGAGACCGTGAAGTGGAGATTGCTGGGTCGTTGGACGTTAATCCTGGGACTGTCACTGGGCGCCATGGCGGCGGCCGCGAGTGGAAGTTCCGCTGGAGTGCGCAGTGGACAGGCGCAGACCGCTGGTCTGGGCTCCGAGGTCATGAAGCACTGATTCCCTCCCCGTGTTCATACGTTGATGCGGATTGGTGTTCGCTATAAGGTGGGGCATGGCTGTGGTCGACTTCCCCTGCTGGGTGACCCGCCGGACGCCCAGTCCCTGCTGGCGACCGAGGTGGTGCGCCACACCCTCAGTCTTCCCAAAGGGGTGTCCGAGTACTTCACGGCGCAGGGGCGGCCGCTGGGCCTGAGCGGGGCCTCCATGATGGTGCTGGTGCTCAGTCGCCTCACCCATCAACTCGCCCTGCCCGCCGCGCCGCTGCAAGGCACGCACCGACGTTTGCTCGCGCTGCTGACCTGGCACGGCGCGGGACCCGCCGATCTGCACCGGCTGCTGCCTCCTTCGGCGCAGGCGGCCTCTATTCCCTGGGCAGTGCTCGCGAGCAACGAGGCGACCCTGGCGTTGCTGCAACGGAGCACATCCGAGTTCGGGATGGCGACCCCCACCACGCTCCTGGCCTACGTCGCCGACGAGTGGCAGGTCAATCCCGACTGGCTCCTCGGCGTCCACCCCCGGCCGGGCCGCGAGGTCGGCTTCCTGACCGGCGGCGCCATCCCCATAGAGCGACTCGCGGCCGCTGTGCTCGACCGGGCGGCCCGGCATGGTGGCCTGGAACTGGCCCTGCTGATGGGCAGCACTGGAGAGTTGCCGGCTGCCTCGCCCGGCGTTCTGCTGCTGGCCGTTCGCTTCGAGGATCCCGTGAGCCTCCCGCGTCACCGGGTGCTTGCCCTCGTCGACACCGCGGACGTTACCCAGCTCGGCGCCCTGCGTGAGCTGACCCGGCAGGTTGCCGCGGCCCATCCCGGCACACAAGGCACGGGCGAGCGGATCGCGGTCGACACCTTCCAGGCCCTGGTCACCGGGCGGCGTCACATCGCCGAGGTCCGCCACCTGGCCTCTCCCACCCGCTGGTCCGCCGACGAACTCCTCGAGCTGTATCAACCGGGCGCCGCCGACTGATGGCCTCGTCCTCGACCCCAGGAGGTTCAGATGACCTATTCCACTGATCCCTTCACCGCCTACCGTGAGGCCGTGGCCACCATGAAGGGACCGCTGCTGAGCAGTCCCCTGCGCCCGGTGATCATCGGCCTGACCGTGGAGGCCGCCTCGCGGCACAGCCAGGTGCGCCTGCACGTCACGTTACAGGGCACCCTCCCGGTGGCCGCCCTGCTCGGCGACGAGGCCTTCCGGGGCCTGCTGGCGCCCATGCTCACCCCCGGAGACGTGGAGCGGGGGCAGGTGCACTTCGAAGCACGGCGACCTCGCCTCCCTGAAGTCCGCCGCCCACGTAACGGGCGTTGATGTGGGCACCGCGGCCCTGCTGGAGGCCGTGGTCCGGGAGTACGTGCGGGTGCTGCGGTACCGGGGAGAGGTGCAGGCCGGTCTGCACCCTAAAGTGAAGCGCACGGAGGCGGAGATCGCCACCAGCAGCAGCCTCAACCCCCGGTGGCGTGAGCCGGTGATCACCGCCCACGGCGCGGTGTACCTGTCCCGTCCGGAGATCGAGCGCGCGCCGGACCTCTTGGGCGGCAGCGAGCCGCCGCCCTTCTGATGGCACCGAAGGGCGGGAGGGGGCGCACCGGTTCTTCAGCGGCATCTCCGTTGGACAAAACCACGTCCTCCGTACACTCGCCGCATGGTGACGGCAGGGAAGGGGACATGTTGAGGGGCCACGACGAGAAAAACGTGGCGTCCCTGATTTTCGTTCCGACCCAGGAACGGCTCCCGGAAGACATGCTCCGGCTCGAGCGGATCGTGTTCCGCCCCAACGGGCAACCCGCCAGGATCGTGTGCGTCGGCGTACCGGGCATCGGCCTCGCCCGGGGGAGCGACAACGACCTCCTGGTCGCCCTGATCAACACCTACATCGAGGCGGGGTGCCCGGCAGACGGGTTCATCACGACCACGGCCTACGCGCTGCTGAAACTCGCGGGCCTGGACACCACCGGACAGTACTACCACGCGTTGGCGCACGGGCTGGAGCGGATGCTCAACACCACCTACCACGTGACCGACGGGTGGTTCGACGTGCGGGAGAGGCGCTACGTCACCGCGTCCTTCCGCATCATCGACAACCTCAACCGCACCCACGGCGAGCCCGAGCAGGGCCGCATTCGCCTCGACCGCCGCTCGACCCTGCGGATCCGTCTGAACGACGAGCTCACCAAGAGCATCAACGCCGGCTACATCAAGCCCCTGAACCTCACGGTCTACCAACACCTGCCCTCGGTGGGCTCACGGTGCGGGTGACCCGATCTGGCGTAGATGGAGATAAGCCTCGAAGATAGGAGGCACCATCATGATCAATCGCCGAATCCACAGCGCCGAGTTCAAGCGAGATGCGGTCCAGCTCGCTCGCACC